>NZ_VIGS01000035.1:0-24619 GCF_006704135.1 Micrococcus sp. R8502A1 | reverse complement strand
TGACAGTCTTCGTAGTTGGCATATGTCTGCGTTGACCGTCCTCTGCCGTATTTTGTCTTTTGGCTGGGGCAGCCAGACACCGCCGTGCCCTCATACGATGCGGTCGGCGGCAGCGTCAGATGAGTATAAGACAGAGGCCCTGGAGGCCGCCAAGGCCCGACGCCGGGTGGACCTGCTCGCGGCCGCGGCGCGACTGTTCGCGGCCCGGGGCTTCGACGCGGTCCGCCTCGAGGACATCGGCGCCGCCGTCGGGATCAGCGGACCCGCCATCTACCGCCACTTCGCCGGCAAGGCCGCCGTGCTCACGGCGATCCTCGACACGGCCTCACAGGACCTGCTCGACGGCGGGCTGGCCGCCGAGGCGCAGCACGCGCCGGGGGCGGAGACCCTGCGGGCCCTCATCGGCTTCCAGGCGGACTTCGCCCTCGCCCAGCGCGACGTGATCCGCGTGCAGGACCGCGACATGTCCGCCCTGCCCGACGGCGCACGCACGGCCATCACGGGCACCCAGCGCGCCTACATCGACGTGTGGGCGCGCCAGCTGCAGGTCGTCCACCCCCACGAGGACCAGGCCACCGCCGTGTTCCGCGCCCAGGCCGTGCTGGGCCTGCTCAACTCCACCCCCCGCTCCGTGCGGCGCACCGCGGCCGACCGCGCGGCCCGCCGCGCGACCCTCGCGGCCATGGCCTGGGACGCGGCCACGGCCCCCGGACCGTTGCCCGGCGAGGACTGAGCGGGCGGCACCGGCCCGGCGGGCCGGCGTCGTGTCCGGTGGTACGGTGGCCGGTACCGTGACGGCGGACGCCGTCGAACCCCGCCCCGAGAGGTCCACCGCCGTGCTTCTTCGTGACGTCCGACCCGAGGATCTGGACGAGTTCTTCCTCCACCAGCAGGACGAGCAGGCCAACCTGATGTCCGCCTTCGCCCCCCGCAACCCCCGGGACCGCGGCGTCTTCGACTACCACTGGGCCCACCTGCTCGGGGACGAGGACACCATTGTGCGGACCATCGAGCACGAGGGCCGCGCCGTGGGCGCCCTCGTGTGCACCGAGCAGGACGGCGTGGGCGAGCTGTCCTTCTGGACCGCGCAGGACTACTGGGGCCTGGGCCTGACGACCGCGGCCGTGGACCGGTTCCTCGAGGAGCACACCGCCCGCCCACTGCGGGCGCACGTCCCCGAGGACAACGTGGGCTCCGTGAAGGTGCTCTCCCGCCGCGGCTTCGAGACCGTCGGTAAGGAGAAGGTCTTCTCCAACGCCCGCGCCGAGGTCATCACCGAGCTCGTGATGGAACTGCCCGCCGCCGACTGAGCGCGCCCCGCGGCCCCGCAACGCCTGCGGCCCGCACCGATCCCAGCGACGACGACGGCCCCGCCCCCCCCCGGTGATCGGGGGCGGGGCCGCGGCGCGTCCGACGCGGTCAGACCATGGTCAGGGTCAGACCCGGGCGGCGCAGGATCGCGCCGACGTCCGCGAGGAAGCGGGAGCCCTGCTCGCCGTCCACGAAGCGGTGGTCGAACGAGAGGGACAGCGTCATGACGTCCCGCAGGGCGATCTCGCCGCGGTGCTCCCACGGCATCCTCCGGACCTGGCCGATCGCGATGATCGCCCCCTCGCCCGGGTTGATGATCGGGGTGCCCGCGTCCACGCCGAACACCCCGACGTTCGTGAGCGTGAAGGTGCCGCCGGCCAGGTCCGCCGGGGACAGCCGCCCCTCGCGGGCGAGGCCCGTGAGATCGCGGATGGCGTCGGCCAGCTCCCTCAGGCTCATCGCCTGGGCGTCCTTGACGTTCGGCACCATCAGCCCGCGGGGGGTGGCCGCGGCGAAGCCGAGGTTGACGAAGTTCTGCTGCACGATCGCCCCGGCGGCCTCGTCCCAGCGGGCGTTGACGTCCGGGGTGCGCTCCATCGCCACGAGGCACGCCTTGGCGGCGAGCGTCATGGGCGTGAGCTTGACGTCCCGGAACTCGCGGGAGGCCTTGAGCTCAACGAGCAGCTCCATGGTCTCGGTGACGTCCACCTGCAGGAACTCGGTCACGTGCGGGGCGGTGAACGCGGACTGCACCATGGCTGCCGCGGTCGCCTTGCGCACGCCCTTGACCGGCACGGCCTCGGTGCGCGGGCGGCCGCCCAGGGTGCGGACGCCCCCGGTCGAGGCCGACTCTGCGCCGGACTGCGGCGGCGTCGCCGCAAACGCGGGCTGCCCGCCCCCGGCCAGGAACGCCTCGACGTCCGCGCGGGTGATGACCCCGCCCACGCCGGTGCCGGTGACCTGTTCCAGATCCACGCCCGCGCGGCGCGCGTACAGGCGCACGGGCGGGGTGCAGCGGGGCCGCTCGCCCGACGCCGCGCGAGGAGGCACCGCCTCGGGGGCCGCATCCGCGCGGTCCGGCTCGGCGGCCTCGGGCTGCGGGCGCCCGGCGCCGGCCGGGGCCACCTCCGACGTGGACGGCGCCTGTCCGCGGGCGGGCTCGCCCGCCGGGGCGGCCGACGTCGTCGGGGCCGCGGGGCCGCGCCGCGCACGGCGGCCGGGCTTGCCGGTGTCCGGCGCGGCGCCGTAGCCGACGAGGGTGGGCACGCGGCCGTCACCCTCGGCGGGCCCGCCGACGTCGGGCTCGGCGCCCTCGAGGGTGAAGGTCACCAGGGGCGCACCGACCTCGAGGGTCTCGCCCTCGGCGCCGTGCAGGGCCGCGACGACGCCCGCGAACGGACTGGAGACCTCGACCACGGCCTTGGCCGTCTCGACGTCGGCGAGCACCTGGTTCACGGTCACCGCGTCGCCCTCGGCCACGCGCCACGTCACGATCTCGGACTCGGTCAGGCCCTCGCCGAGGTCGGGCAGGCGGAAGGTCTTCTGGCTCATCGGGTCTCCTCCCCGGCGTTCTGTGCGGCGAGGAACTGCTCGGCGGTCTCGGGGGCGGCGAACGCGTCCACGGAGTCCAGCGAGTTCGGCCGGCCCAGAGCACGGTCCAGGCCGTCGAGGATGCGGTCGAGGTCCGGCAGGTGCAGGTGCTCGAGCTTGGACGGCGGGTAGGGCACGTCCATGCCGGTGACGCGCACCGGCGGGGCCTCGAGCCAGTGGAACGCGCGCTCGGCCACCGTGGCCACGAGCTCGGCGCCGAGGCCGCCGGTGCGGGACGCCTCGTGCGCCACGACGAGCCGGCCGGTGCGCCGCACCGAGGACTCGACGAGGCCGGTGTCCAGCGGGGACAGGCTGCGCAGGTCGACCACCTCGACATCGACGCCCTCCTCGGCCGCCACCTCGGCGGCCTGCAGGGCGGTCTTCACGAGCGGACCGTAGGCCACGAGCGTGGCGTCACGGCCCTCGCGCAGGATGCGGGCGGGGCTCATCGGCGGGATCGCGACGTCCAGGTCCACGTCACCCTTGTCGTGGTAGCGACGCTTGGGCTCGAGGTAGACCACCGGGTCCTCCGAGGCGATCGCGGCGCGGATGAGGTCGTACCCCTCCTGGGGGGAGGACGGGGAGACCACGCGCAGGCCCGCGGTGTGCAGGAAGTAGGCCTCGGGCGACTCGGAGTGGTGCTCCGGGGAGCCGATGCCGCCGCCGAAGGGGATGCGGATGGTGACCGGCATCGGCACGGCGCCGCGGGTGCGGGCGCGCAGCTTGGCCAGGTTCGCCACGATCTGGTCGAACGCCGGGTACACGAAGCCGTCGAACTGGATCTCGACGACGGGCCGGTAGCCGCGCATCGCCAGGCCGATGGCCGTGCCCACGATGCCGGACTCGGCCAGCGGGGTGTCGAGCACCCGGTCCTCGCCGAACTCGGCCTGCAGGCCGTCGGTGATGCGGAACACGCCGCCGAGGGCGCCGATGTCCTCGCCCATGAGCAGGACCTTGGGGTCGTCGGCCAGGGCACGGTGCAGGCCGCGGTTGATCGCCCGGCCGAAGGTCATGCGCTCGCTCACGCGCCCGCCTCCTCGTCGTCGAACTGCTGCAGGTAGAGGGCGTGCTCGCGGCGCTGCCGCTCGAGCTCCTGGTGGGGCTCCGCGTAGATCTCGTCGAAGAGCCTGTCCGCGCCGTCCTCCTCGAGCGCCTCGAGGGCGCGGCGGACCTCCGCCGCCAGCTCGTCGGCCTCGGCCTGGGCCTGCGCGAGCACGGCGTCCACGTCCACGTCGAGGGTGCGCAGGTGCGCCTCCACGCGGGTCAGCGGGTCACGGGCCTTCCAGGCCGCGAGCTCGGCGTCGTCCCGGTAGCGGGTGGGGTCGTCCGCGGTGGTGTGCGGGCCCATGCGGTAGGTGACGGCCTCGATGAAGGTGGGGCCGCCCCCGTCGGCCGCGCGCTCGACGGCGGCGCGGGTCGCGGCGAGCACGGCCAGGACGTCGTTGCCGTCCACGCGCATCGACGGGATGCCGAAGCCCCACGGGCGGTCCGCGATGCTGCGGCGGGTCTGCAGGCGCACGGGCTCGGAGATGGCCCAGTGGTTGTTCTGGCAGAAGAACACCACGGGCGACTGGTAGGAGGCGCTGAAGACCATGGCCTCGTTGACGTCCCCCTGGCTCGTGGCGCCGTCGCCGAAGTAGACGATCGTGGCCACGTCCGCCTGGTCCCGCTGGACGCCCATCGCATAGCCGACGGCGTGCAGGGCCTGCGCGCCGATGATGATCTGCTGGGTGGCCACCCGCGCCTCGTTCGGGTCCCAGCTCGAGAACGTGGAGCCGCGCCACACCCGCAGCAGGTCCAGCGCGGGGACGCCGCGCAGCAGGGCCACGCCGTTCTCGCGGTAGGACGGGAAGACGAAGTCGTCCGGTCGCAGCGCGACGGCGGAGCCCACCTGGGCGGCCTCCTGGCCCAACAGCGGGGGCCACAGGGCCAGCTCGCCCTGACGCTGCAGGTGCGTGGCCTCGACGTCGAGGCGCCGGACCACGGCCATCTGACGGTACAGCGCGGCGAGGGCGTCGGCGTCGACGTCCTCGATCCACGGGTCGAGCTCCGGCTGTGGACGGCGGCGGCCCTCCGCGTCGAGCACCTGGAGCGCCACGGCCTCGGCCGGGCCCGCCGGGGGCGGAGAGCCGGCGGATCGGCCGCCGGTGGGACGGGTGTGGTCCACGAGGGTCACTGCACTGCCTTCCGATCGACGCCCACGGTGCGGGGCGAGGGAGCTGTACGCATGCGCGAGCAGGGGTGGAGCGCGCGGCGTCTCGGTGGTGCGATTGTACTCACGTGAGTGTGATCTGCGCCACTCTGCCCGGGGCCGCCGCGCGAGGGCCGGGTGTCAGGCGCGGCGCAGCAGCACGTCGACGGCGGCGTCGAGGTAGGCGTCGACCTGGCCCTCCTCGTAGCCGGCGGCACCCTCCGCCTCGCCGAACGACGCGCGGCGCACGTCGTCCGCGGTCAGCCCGCCCTCGGCGTCGGGATCCGTCGAGCCCTCCGCGCCGGCCAGGGTGACGCGCAGGCGGTCCACGAGCGCGTCCACCTGGTCCACGTCGTAGCTCACGGCGTCCGCGCGGGAGGGGCGGCGGAAGCGCTCCGCCGGGGCCCGGTCGGCGCGGGCCACGAGCTCGGCCACGCGCTCCTCGAGGTCTGCGGCCCAGTCCTCGTCCCCGCGCTCGGCGACGAAGGCCTGACGCTCGGCGGCGGCCAGCTCCTCCTCGAGGCGGTCCAGCTCGTCGTCCACCTCGTCCGTGGCGTAGCCGCCGTTGACGGTCGCGAAGCGGGCCTGGCGCACCTCCTCCGCCGTCAGCGGGGCACCGCCGTCGCGCGCCTCACGGGCACGCGCCATGAAGGCGTCCACGTGGGTGGTCTCGTAGCCGATCTCGTCCTGCTCGACGAGCTCGAAGACCGGCTCGGCGTCCGGGGTGGTGCGGGGGGTCATGGGCGTCTCCTGCGGTGTGAGTCCCGGACGTGCCGGGTCGAGGGGTGGATCAGGTCAGGGGCAGCGCCAGCACGGTGTAGGCCACCGGCGCGGCGAACACGAGGGAGTCCAGGCGGTCCATCACGCCGCCGTGGCCGGGCAGGGCGGAGGACATGTCCTTGATGCCGAGCTCACGCTTGACCATGGACTCGGAGAAGTCCCCCGAGGTGGCGGCGGCGACGATGGTCACGCCGAGGACGGCGCCGACCCACCACGGCTGGCCGACCAGCACGGGGACGGCGACGACGCCCACCAGCACCGAGCCCGCCAGGGAGCCGGCCAGGCCCTCCCAGGACTTCTTGGGGCTGATGCGCGGGGCGATCGGGGTGCGGCCGAAGCGGTAGCCCACGATGTAGCCGAACGTGTCGTTGGAGACCACCATCAGCAACAGGACCGCCACCATGCGGTGCCCCAGCGGCTCGTCCAGGAGCGCCGCGGCGAAGGAGAGCAGGAACGGCGCCCACAGCACGATGAACACGCCCGCGAGCATGAACTGGCCCGCCGGGCGCCGGCGCGTCAGCGCCGTCCACACGGCCACCAGGGCCAGGCACGCCACGAGGGCGACGAACAGCGCGGGCACCCCCCACCGCCACGCCGTGAGCGGCAGGACCGCCGCAGCCACCCAGAGCGGGGGCCGCGGCACGTCCAGGCCGATGCCGCGTACCGCCGTCGCGATCTCGGACACCGCGCCGACCAGCAGGGCGACCACGAGGAGGACCAGCAGCCAGTCGAGCCAGAAGAGGCCGACCAGGGCCGTCGCCAGCAGCCCCACCCCCACGAGGACGGCGGACTTGAGGTCGCGGCCGCCGCGCGGGGGTGCGGGCGAGGTGGACACGGCGGAGGTCATGGGGCGAGCGCGGACGGCGGGAGGCTCAGACCTCCAGCAGCTCCTGCTCCTTGTTCTTGGCCATCTCGTCGATGAGCTCGACGTGGCGTTTGGTGAGCGCGTCCAGCTCCTTCTCGCCGCGGGCACCCTCGTCCTCGCCGACCTCGCCGTCCTTGACGGCCTTGTCCATGGCCTCCTTGGCCTTGCGGCGGGCATTGCGCACGGAGATCTTGTGCTCCTCCGCCTTGGACTTGACCAGCTTCACGTACTCCTTGCGGCGCTCCTCGGTCAGCTCCGGCATCACGATGCGGATGACCTTGCCGTCGTTGGACGGGTTCGCGCCGACCTCGGACTCGGACAGCGCCTTCTCGATGTTGCGCAGGGCCGACTGGTCGAACGGGGTGATGAGCAGCGTGCGGGCGTCCGTGGTGGTGAAGGACGCCAGCTGCTGCAGCGGGGTGAACGAGCCGTAGTAGTCGACCATCACCTTGGAGTAGAGGCCCGGGTTGGCGCGGCCCGTGCGCACGGAGGCGAAGTCCTCACGCGTGGCCTCGATGGTGCGGTCCATCTGCTCTTCGGCGGACTGCAGGGTCTCCTGGATCACGGTGTCTCCTCGGTGTGGTGGAACAGGTCTGCCGCCATCCTACGCGGCGCGCCTCAGACGGTGACGGTGGTGCCGATCGGCTCGCCGAGCAGGGCGCGGGTCACGTTGCCCGGGCCCTCCATGCCGAACACGCGCATGTCCAGGTCGTTGTCCTTGCACATGGTCATGGCGGTCAGGTCCATCACGCGGATGTTCCGCAGCAGCGCCTCGTCGTAGGTCAGGTGCGTGAGACGCTCGGCGGTGGGGTCCTTCTTGGGGTCCGCGGTGTAGACGCCGTCCACGCCGGACTTGGCCATCAGGACCTCGTCCGCCCCGACCTCGAGGGCACGCTGGGCCGCCACGGTGTCCGTGGAGAAGTAGGGCAGGCCGGTGCCTGCGCCGAAGATCACGACGCGGCCCTTCTGCATGTGGCGGATGGCGCGCAGCGGGATGTAGGACTCCGCCACCTGCTCCATGTGGATGGCGGACTGCACGCGCGTGGTGACCCCGGCCTGGATGAGGAAGTCCTGCAGGGCCAGGCAGTTCATCACGGTGCCGAGCATGCCCATGTAGTCGGCCCGACGGCGGTCCATCCCGTTCTCGGACAGCTCCGCGCCACGAAAGAAGTTGCCGCCGCCGACGACGATCGCGATCTCCACCTGGTCCACCGCGGCGGCGATCTGCTCGGCGATGCCGCGGACGGTCTCCGGGTCCACGCCGATCTTGCCGCCGCCGAACACCTCGCCCGAGAGCTTGAGCAGCACGCGACGGCGGCCGGTGTCGTCCGAGGTCTGCGGGGCGTGGGCGGTGGTCGGGTCCTCGGGGGCGCGGTTCGTCTCCATGGGAAGCATCTCCTGGTCGGTGGGGGGTCGGGCCGGGGACGGCCGTCCCGGGGGCGGACACGCGGACGGGGTGGCCGCCCGGTCGGGGCGGCCACCCCGTCATGCGATGGTCGTCGGCGCCATCCGGCGCCGGAGTGGACCTCGGGTCGCTCCCGATCCTACGCCCCCGCGGGGCGTGGACCGGGAGCGGCCGGTCCGGGTGCGGCGATCAGTTGCCGACGCGGAAGCGGGCGAACCCGGTGACGTTGGTGCCGGCGTCGGAGGCGACCTTGCCGACGGTCTGCTTCGGGTCCTTCGCGAACGGCTGGTCCACGAGCACGATCTCCTTGAAGAAGCCGGTCAGGCGGCCCTCCACGATCTTCGGCAGGGCCTGCTCCGGCTTGCCCTCGGCACGGGCGGTCTCATCGGCGATGCGACGCTCGTTCTCGACGGTCTCGGCCGGCACGTCCTCACGGGTGAGGTACGTGGGCGAGTAGGCCGCGACGTGCACGGCGATGTCGTGCGCGGCGGTCTTGGCCTCGGCGGAGTCGGCGTCCACGGCGAGGAGCACGCCCACCTGGGCCGGCAGGTCCTTGGAGGTCTTGTGCAGGTAGGCGTCCACGTAGGCGCCCTCCACGCGGGCCAGGCGGCGCACGGCCACCTTCTCGCCCAGCAGGGCGCCCTCCTCGGTCACGTAGTCGCCCAGGGTGCGGCCCTCGTAGTCGAAGGCCAGCAGGGTCTCGACGTCGGTGGCGCCGGAGGCGACGGCGGCGCGCAGCACCACGTCGCCCAGGGCGATGAACTTGTCGGCCTTGGCCACGAAGTCGGTCTCGCAGTTGAGCTCGATCATGACGCCGACGCCGTTCTCGACGGTCGCGGCCACGAGGCCCTCGGCGGCGGAGCGGCCCTCGCGCTTGGTGGCGCCCTTGAGGCCCTTCACGCGGATGATCTCGATGGCCTTCTCGGCGTCGCCGTCGGCCTCGTCCAGAGCCTTCTTCACGTCCATCATGCCGGCGCCGGTGCGCTCGCGCAGGGCCTTGATGTCAGCAGCGGTGTAGTTCGCCATGCTCGTTCGGTCCTTCCCGTGGTGTGGGTTGTGCGGGATGTTCGGGGTCTGAACCGGTCCGTCGGCCCGGCCAGGTGGGGCCGGGCCGACGGACCGGCAGGGATCACTCGCCCTGCGGGGCGGCCTCGGCGGCGGGGGCCTCGGCCGGCTCGGCCGGCGCCTCGGCGGCAGGGGCCTCGGTCTGCTCGGCCGGCGCCTCGGCGGCGGGGGCCTCGGCCTGCTCGGCCTGCTGGGCGTTGTGCTGCTCGAGCAGCTCGCGCTCCCACTCGGCCATCGGCTCGGCGGCCGCCTGGCCGGACTTGCCGCCCTGGCGGGCGATCAGGCCCTCGGCGACGGCGTCCGCGACCACGCGGGTCAGCAGGTTCACGGAGCGGATGGCGTCGTCGTTGCCCGGGATCGGGTAGGCGACCTCATCCGGATCGCAGTTGGTGTCCAGGATGGCGACGACCGGGATGCCGAGCTTCTGGGCCTCGTCGACGGCCAGGTGCTCCTTCTTGGTGTCCACGACCCACACGGCGGAGGGGGTCTTGGCCATGTTGCGGATGCCGCCGAGGTTGGCCTGCAGCTTCTCGAGCTCACGGTTGAGCAGCAGCAGCTCCTTCTTGGTGAACTGCGAGCCGGCCACGTCCTCGAAGTCGATCTCCTCGAGCTCCTTCATGCGCTGCACGCGCTTGGAGACGGTGGAGAAGTTGGTCAGCATGCCGCCGAGCCAGCGGTGGTTCACGTAGGGCATGCCCACGCGGCCGGCCTGCTCCGCGATGGCCTCCTGGGCCTGCTTCTTGGTGCCGACGAACAGGATGGTGCCGCCGTGGGCGACGGTCTCCTTGACGAACTCGTAGGCGCGGTCGATGTAGGACAGCGACTGCTGGAGGTCGATGATGTAGATGCCGTTGCGCTCGGTGAAGATGAAGCGCTTCATCTTGGGGTTCCAGCGGCGGGTCTGGTGGCCGAAGTGGACACCGGAGTCGAGGAGCTGGCGCATGGTCACGACGGGCATGACGTTCCCTTCTGTGGCAGCCGTGGCACCCCGCGCTTCACGCGCGGGCGGTCTGCCGGTCGATTTCTTGACGGTTGGCGGCCGGCCCGGTCGGGCGGCCCCTGGCATCACGACGGCGGACTGCCGGGCCCCACGAGCACCCGCGCCGACGTCCTCTCCAGGAGGACGGCGGGGACGGGACCGAGCGTGGGGGCTGGGCCGCTGAAGCGACCCACCGCGATGCGCGGAGTCGGCGTCCGGGGCACAGCACAGGGCCGGCCACAGAACACCGCTGAGGTGAATCCTACCCCAGGTGGGCGCCCGCTCCCATCGCCGACTCCTGCACAGGGGCCGGTGCGGCGGGCGCTCTCCACGATCGGACTGCGGGCCTGCCACGCGGCCGCCCGGAACGCCAGGCTGACGCCATGACCCCTCGTACGCTCCTCCCCCGTCCGCTCCCGCGTCCGCGCCTCGTGGGGTGCGTCGCGGCAGCCCTGCTCGCCTGGCTCCTCCTCGCCCTGGGGATGGGCGGCCTCGACCCCGTGTCGCGGGCCGCGACCGGACCATCGGGGGGCGAGGCGCGGCTCCTCGTCGCGACGTCCCCGGCAGGTCCGGGCACGACGGCCGCGCCGGTCGCGTGGCACCCGCCCGTCGCCGGAGCCGCCCCGGATGACGTGCTCCGCGCGTTCGTCGCTCCCGAGCGACCGTGGAGTCGGGGGCACCGGGGCGTGGACCTCGCCGTGCCCTCCGGGGCTCCGATACAGGCACCGGCGGCCGGCCGGGTCGTGTTCGCCGGGGTCGTGGTCGACCGCCCCGTGCTGACCCTCGAGCATGCGGACGGGACGTACAGCTCCCTCGAGCCGGTGGAGGCCGACGTCGCGGTGGGGGCCGTGGTCGACGCGGGCGACCCCGTGGGGCGGCTGGCCGGGACGCCGCCCCACTGCCCGCGGGCGTGCGTGCACTGGGGCGTGCGGGAGCCCGATGGCTGGCGGGTGGGGGACGCGGCCTTCGACCGCTACCTCGACCCGCTGGTGCTCATCGGCTGGAGCGGCCCATCCGTGCTCTGGCCGCACGCCGCTCCGCGCCCAGCGCGGCCGTGAGGTCCAGGAGTCGGCGGGCGGACTCGTCCCAGCTGAACCGGGCCGCCTGGGCGACGCTCGCCCGGGAGGCCGCGGCGAACTCGGCAGGGTCCTCGAGCTCCCGCACACGGGCCGCGAGCGCGGCCGCCCGGTCCCCCTCGAGCGGGACACCCCGGAAGGACGGGGTGCCCGCGCCGGCGATCTCGCGGAAGATCGGCAGGTCCGAGCACACCACCGGCGTGCCATGGGCCATCGCCTCGGCCACCGGCAGGCCGAAGCCCTCAGCGCGGGAGAGGGTGACGGCCGCGGTGGCCCGGCGGAGCAGGCGCACGTACTCGGCCTCGTCGGTGCCGTCGTGGAACACCACGTCTGCGCCGGCGGCCCCCGCGGCGGCGCGACACTCGGCCAGCCGGGCCTCCAGCTGTTCGCGGCGCTCCGGGCTGATGCGGGAGAGCAGGTGCAGCGCGTAGCCCGGCAGCAGGGGCGCGGCGGCCACGAGGGACTCGACGTCCTTGTAGTCCATGAACGAGCCCATGTAGAGCAGCGTGCGGTCCGGGGTCTCGTCCGGGTCCCGCGACTCCGGGACCGCCTGCGCCGCATTGGCGATGACGTGGACCGGACGCCGGGTGAGGCGGTGCCGGGCGATGAGCTCCGCCGTCGTCCGGGAGACCGTGGCGACCGCGTCCGCGCGGTCGAGCAGGAGCCGCTGCGGGGTCTTGGTCAGGTGGTAGGCCCGCCAGAGCCAGCGGATCGGTTCGGGCAGGTTCCGTGGCGGGGTGCGGTGCTCGTAGTAGATGAGGTCGTGGAGCGTGAGGATCAGGGCGTAGTCCCGCCCCCACGACCCCATGGTCTGCATGGGCGAGAAGACGACGTCCGGTCGCAGGCGCGCGACCTGACGGGCCACGAACGGCTCGCGTGGGGAGGTGGGGCCGGAGACGAGGTGCCACGGCACGCCGTCCGGGAGCAGGGCCAGCTGTCGTTCGTCCGAGATCAGCATCGCGACCTCGACGTCGGCCCCCGCCGGGCCCGGTGCGGCGGCCCGGCGGGCGGCCGCCTCGATGAGGCTCGCGCCGTAGCGGGAGATGCCGTCGTGGAAGTCGGTGCGGGTGTAGCGGGCGTCCATCAGCAGGCGCAGGGGGCGGGAAGGGCTCACCCGGACCACGCTAGCGCCGCGCCGGAGAGGGGCGGGGACAGCCGCGCGGAGGGTGCCGAGCGGGGGGTGTCGAGCACCGTGCGGCCACCTGGGCGTCATCCGAATTTCTGATTGCGTTTCGATAACGATCGTGTATCTTGATCACGGATCGGTTACGGCTGGTCCGCCACACCGGGGCTTCCTCCGCATCCTCGCGTACCCGGTCATCCGCACTGCTCGTCAACTCGCACCCGCGGTCCGGCCTCGTTCCGGGCACCGCCCCGAGGCACCACCCTCACGGGCCGCAGGTCCTGTCCGGGAAGAAGATCTGATGTCTGTGACCTCCCCGCACGCCGCCGCGCGTCGCGCCCCCCGCACCGCCGCCGCCTCCGTGGCGCTCGCCCTGGGCGCCGCCGCCCTGACCGGCGTCGGCACCGTGTCCGTCGCCGAGACCGCCCAGGCCGCCGAGACCACCTACACCGTCCGCTCCGGCGACGGCTGGTGGATCATCGCCCAGCGCACCGGCGTCTCCATGTCCGCGCTGCAGTCGCTCAACGGCATGACCGCCGCGACCGTGCTGCACCCCGGCATGGTCCTCAAGACCTCCGGCACCGCCACCCCGACCCCGGCCCCGGCGCCGTCCACCTCGGGCTCGACCTACACCGTGCTGGCCGGCGACGGCTGGTGGATCATCTCCTACCGCACGGGGGTGTCCGCCTCGATCCTGCAGTCCATCAACGGCATGAGCTCCTCGACCATGCTCCACCCGGGGATGGTCCTGAAGACCACCTCGGTCTCCAACTCCAGCGCCCCTGCCCCTGCGCCGGCGCCCGCGTCCAAGCAGGCTGCCGTCGACTACGTGCGCGCCGCCGTCCGGAACCCGTCCTCCTATTACGTGTGGGGCGGCAACGGCCCCTCCGGCTTCGACTGCTCCGGCCTCACCCAGCAGGCCATGGCCCAGGCCGGCATCTCCATCCCGCGCCGCGCCGGCGACCAGTACCTCGCCGCGAAGTCCTACGTGCCGATCTCCCAGGCCCAGCCCGGCGACCTCGTGTTCTACGCGAACCAGTCCACCGGCCGCATCTACCACACGGCCATGTACATGGGCGGCGGCCAGCTCGCCCACGCCCTCAACGAGGACGCGGGCCTGGTGTTCACCTCCACGACGATCATGAAGTCCGACATGCTCGCGGTGGCCGCCCGCTACTGAGCACCGGCACGACGACGGCCCCCGGCCCGCGCCATACCGCGCGGCCGGGGGCCGTTCCTCGTAGGGCGTGCGGGACTTGAACCCGCGACCCAGGGATTATGAGTCCCCTGCTCTGACCGACTGAGCTAACGCCCCTCCCCCGCGGCATCGCGCGGGACCCGCCCATCCTACCGACGGGTCTCAGAGCAGCGCGCGGACCTCGGCGGCCGTCGCGCCGCGGTAGAGGCGCTCGAAGATGTCCACCGTCTTCTGGGCGGAATGGTGCAGGGCCTTCGCGTGGGACGCCTCACCCATGGCGGCGCGCTCCGCGTCCGAGAGGTCGAGGATCCGGGCGATCCGCTCGGCCAGGGCCACGTGGTCCCCGGGCGGGAAGAGGTGGCCGTTGACGCCCTCGTCCACGAGGTGGGGCAGCGCGAGGGCGTCCGCGAGGACCACCGGGGTGGACGCGCTGAGCGCCTCGAGGGTCACGAGGGACTGCAGCTCCGCCGTGCCCGGCTGGCAGAACACGTCGGCGCGCAGGTAGGCCGCCCGCAGCTCCTCCTCGGAGACGTGGCCGCGCAGCAGGACGCGGTCGGCCGCCCCCTCCTCGTCCACCGTGGCACGGATGCGGTCGCGCTGCTCGCCGTCGCCGACGATCTCGGCGTGCACATCCAGGTCGGGGCGGGTGCGGGCCAGGTGCGCGATCGCACGGATCAGCACCTCCACGTTCTTCTCCACGGCCAGCCGCCCCACGAAGAGCACGACCGGATGGCCGGGATGGTCCACCTTCTCCCCCGGCTGCAGCTCGTAGGCGCTCGCGTCGATGCCGTTGGAGACCGGGAGGACGTTGTCCAGGCCGGCGTGCTCGGCCATGGCCTGCGCGGCGAGGGCCGTGGGGGTGGTGACCACCGCGCCCTTGCCCATGAGCCGACCCATGTCCTTCCACGACACCCGGGAGACGATGTCTAGGAACCACTGCGGGAACGGCAGGAACGGCTCGAGGTTCTCGGGCATGAAGTGGTTCGTGGAGACGATCCGGATGCGGCGCCGCTCGGCCTCGTTGATGGCGGCCTCGCCGATCATGTAGTGGCACTGGGCGTGCACGACGTCCGGCTGGACCTCGCGGTAGATGCGGCGGAAGGAGGTCTTGGCGTGCCGCGGGAGCACCACGCGGTAGTACTCGTGCGTGGGTGCGGGCAGGGAGCGCAGCAGGTGGACGGTGGCCTCCGGCCGGTGCTCCACGGTGTCCGGGCCGGCCTCGCTGCGCGGCATCACGACGTGGACCTCGTGGCCGCGCGCGTGCAGCGCCGTGGCGAGGCGGTGGCCGAAGGTGGCGGCCCCGTTGACGTGCGGCGGATAGGTGTCAGCAGCGATCAGCACCTTCAGGGGGCGGTCGGCGGCGATCCCGGGACGGTCGGACACGGCGGTCCCTCTCTGTGGTGGCGATGGCACGACGGCGCCCGGCCCGTGCCGTGAGGACCGGCCGCGGGCGCGGCGCGCGTCCCACGGTAGCAACCGTCAGCGCCGGCGCGACCATGCGCGAGGGGTCAGCCCCGGCGGGACGGGCCCTCGCGCGGGTCCTGACCGTCCGCCCGCAGGCCGCGGGCCTTGCCCACGGCGCGCACGAGATAGTCCCCCGCGGCGAGGATGTGCAGCAGGCAACCGGCGCCGACCAGAGCCAGGGCCACGCCGCTCCACGGGCCGCCGTCGACCCCCGGCACACGGGCGAGCAGCAGCAGGGGCGTGCCCACCAGCAGCAGCGCGGTGCGGACCTTGCCCAGGACCGTGACCGGCAGATCCGGGCTGCCGCCGAACAGCCACAGGCACACGGCGGCGAGCACGACGTCCGGGATCGCGATGGCCAGGGCGAGCCAGAGCGGGGCGATGCCGGTGGCCACGAACGTCACGGCCACCACCAGCAGGGAGAGGCGGTCCGCCACCGGATCGAGCCACCGCCCGACCGTGGAGATCATGTCGAACCGGCGCGCCACGTAGCCGTCCACCCAGTCCGTGCCGGAGAGCACCGCGAGGATCACGAACGCGTCCAGGTGTCGGCCGTCGACGGTGAACCACACGAACACGGGCACCAGGGCGAAGCGGGCCAGGGTGATGAGGTTCGGCACGGTCAGCCAGGTGTCGCGGACGCGGTACTCGTGGCCCTCGCGCAGGCCGACGTCGATCACACGCATGGGTCGCTCCTCCAGGGTCCGCGGGCGGACGCCCCCGCCGGGCGCCCCACACGCCCAGCCTACCGACGCCGTCGCCCCTCCCCGCAGACGACGAGGCCCCGATCCGTGGGGATCGGGGCCTCGGGGGCTGGGAGGGCGGGCGCCCCGGGTCAGCGGCGGCGCAGGCGGCCGGCGAGCGCCACGAACGCGGCGGAGGAGGCGCCCAGCAGCGCGAGCGGCTGCCAGTTGTCCTTCACGTAGTCCTCGGCCTCGGCGGTCCGCTCCCCCGCGCGGGCGGCACCGGTGAACGGCGCGGTCTGCTCGGTGGCGTGCGCGGTCTCGGGGGTGACGCCGCGACCCTTGCGCTGCGCGGCGAAGGCCGCGAGCTGGCCCTTCACGCTGGTCTTCTCGCCCAGGCCGGAGCGGATGTCGCCCAGGTGGCGGCGGCGCAGGTCGGCACGGCGACGGATCTCCGCCTCGCTGGCGTCGTCGCGGTCCGGATGGGGAGCGGCCTCGCCGTTCTTGCGGGCCTTCTTGTTCTCCTCCTTCTCCACCTTCTTCCGCTCGGCCTCGCGGGCGGCCTCGACACGCTTGGCCTCGGCGCGCTCCGCCTTGAGGCGGTCGTACTCAGCCGGGTCGAAGGCGTTGCCCTCCTTGAGGTAGCCGAGGTCGTACTCGAGGTTGCGCACGGTCTCCTGCGGCACGAGCGGCATGGCGCCCTTGACCATCACGATGCCGACGCCGGCGAAGATCAGGCCGAGCACGAGGAACGCCAGCGCCACCATGAGCGCCGGGAACCAGAACGTCGGGTCGGCGAAGGCGCCGATCAGCGTCACCACGAGGGCGACCACCATGAGCGCGAGGAAGAACAGGCCCACCACCGCGACGCCAGCGCCGATGCCGGCCTTCTTGCCCTTCGCGGCCACGTGTCCCTTGGCGAGCGCGAGCTCGTCCTTCATCTGCAGGGGCAGCAGGCGCACGGCGGCGCCGAGCAGATCGGTCAGCGAGCTCGCGCGGGTCTGCGGGGTCACCGGGACGGCGGTCCGCGGCGCGCGGACCTTCGACGCCTCGGCGGGGGGAGCCTGGTGGGACATGGTGCATGCCTTCCGTGGAGTGCCTGGACAGATGCGCCCGGGCGGCGCGGCGGCCACCGGGCATTCTCGAGCAAAACTATCACCGGCCCGCCCCCAGGGGGACGGGCCGGGTGCGCGCGGTGACGGCTGGATCAGAAGTCGATGACCGCCGGGTCGGGGCCGAGGCGGCCTTCCTCGCGGTCGAGGGCGTCGATCCGGGCGACGTCGTCGGCGGTCAGCTCCACCCCCGCGGCCTCGAGGTTCGAGACGATGCGCTCGGGTGTCACGGACTTGGGGATGACCACGAAGCCCTTCGCGAGGTGCCACGCGATGACCACCTGGGCCGGCGTCGCGCCACGGGCCTCGGCGATCTCCGTGACCACGGGGTCGGCGAGGAGGTCGCCGCCCTGACCCAGCGGGGACCAGGACTCGTGGACGATGCCGTGGCGGCCCTCGACCTCGCGCAGCTCGCGCTGCTGCCAGTACGGGTGGGTCTCGACCTGGTGGATCACGGGCACCACGCCGGTGGCCTCGATGATCTCCTCGAGCTGGGCGGCCGGGAAGTTGGAGACGCCGATCGAGCGCACCTTGCCCTGCTTCTGCGCCTCGATCAGGGCCTTCCAGGTGTCCAGGTACTTCCCCTGCGCCGGCTTGGCCCAGTGGATGAGGTAGAGGTCGACGTAGTCGGTGCCGAGCTTGTCGAGCGAGACGTCGAGGGCGGCGAGCGCCTCCTCGTAGCCCTGGTCCGAGTTCCACACCTTGGTGGTGAGGAACAGCTCCTCGCGGGCGACGCCGGACGCGGCGATGCCGCGGCCCACGCCCTCCTCGTTCCCGTAGATCGCGGCGGTGTCGATGTGGCGGTAGCCGGCGCGGATCGCCTGCTCGACGACGTCGGCCGCGACGTCGTCCTCGACCTGCCACACGCCGAGCCCGAGCTGCGGGATCTGCTGGCCGTCGTGGAAGGGGACGGTGGGAACGTCGGTCATGAGGGAGCTCCTGGAGGGTCGGGGTCGGGCGGATGCATCGGGTGCAACCTCGCGCGGGCGGGGGGCATTCCCGACGGCGGTCACCGGCCCGAGGCGCCGCCGTCGGGCGTGCGCTCCCCCGCGACGACGGCGCCCACCGCGCGGGCGAAGGCCGCGAACACCTGAGCGGGGTCGTTGGCCGTGACGAGCCGGGCGTTGGGGCGCCGGCCCCAGATGTCCCGCGTGTCTTGGACGGTGGTGCCGCGCAGCAGCTCCGAGTCCGCCTCGACGTCGACGACGGTGGCCCGCGTGGCGATGCGGGCCTGGCCCGCGGCCACCTGGGCGGCGAAAAGGTCGTGCAGGTGCGCGATGTAGCCCTGGTCGTAGTCGTGGTGGAACTCGAAGTAGAAGCGCAGCGCGTCGGCGAGCACGTCCAGGACGGGGCTGCCGGTGGCGGTGTCCGGCCCGGCGACCCGCGGTCGGTCCGCGGACCAGCCGACGGGGTGGGCGCCGGCGTCGGCCAGGAGGCCGTCCAGCAGGGCGGGCGTGTACTCGATCCGCTCCGTGGTCTCGAGCGCGCAGACGATCGGCAGGCGGTCCTCGGGCAGGCCCTCGACGGCCGCGAACACCTCCTTCGCGGCGTCGGGGTCCACCCAGGTGTTCCACTCGGCGGTGGGCGTGGTGTTGCCCGGATGATAGAAGGAGCCGCCCATGATCACGATGCCGCGGGCGAGGAACGGCAGGCGCGGCTCGGTGCGCAGGGCGAGGGCCAGGTTCGTCAGCGGCGCGGTGCAGAGGATCGTCGTCTCCCCGGGGTGGGCCCGCAGCTCGTCCAGCCACACGTCCACGGCGGGCCGGGGCGAGAGCCGCTCGGGGCGCCGATCGATCCGGGCATGGCCGAGACCGCCGTCACCGTGGGTCTCCGGGGTGGTGACCGCGGGGCGGCGCAGCGGGGCCTCGGCACCGACGGCCACTTCGACCTCGGCCCGGCCGGCCAGGTCCAGCACTGCGGCCGTGTTCAGGGCACAGTCCCGGGCGGTCGCGTTGCCGCCCGTGGTGGTGATGGCCGCGAGCTCGGGGCCGACACCCAGGCGATGGGCGCCCACGAGGTGGAGCAGGGCGCAGGCGTCGTCGATGCCGGTGTCGACGTCGGCGAGGAGGCGGGCGGTCACGGCGGCCACTGTAGTGCCGTCGCGACCGCCCGACCGATCAGGCGCGGTCCTCCCCGGATCCGTGACCGTCGGGCGTCACGGGGTGGGCGTACCGCCGTTGGCGTTGAGGGTCTCGCCGTTGACGTAGCTGGACTCGCCCGAGGCCAGGAACACGTAGGCGGGCGCCATCTCCACGGGCTGGCCGGCGCGGCCGATCGGAGTGCTGTGGCCGAACTCGGGCAGCTTCTCCTCGGGCTCACCGTAGGACACGTGCTGCACCGTCCAGATGGGCCCGGGCGCCACCGCGTTGACACGGATGCCCCTCGGGCCGAGCTGCTCGGCCAGGCCCTTGGTGAAGTTGTTGATGGCGCCCTTGGTGGCGGCGTAGTCGAGGAGCCTCGGGTTGGGGTTGTAGGCCTGCACCGAGGTGGTGTTCACGATCGTGCTGCCCGGACCCATGTGCTTCAGCGCGGCGCGGCTGAGCGTGAACATGGACATGATGTTGATCTGGAACGTCTCGTGGACCTGCTCGTCGGTGAGATCGGTCAGGTCATCGGAGATGAACTGCTTGCCCGCGTTGTTCACGAGGATGTCCAGGCCGCCGAGGCGCTGCGCCGCCTCGTCCACGAGGGAGGCGCGGTAGTCGGCGTCCATCAGGTCGCCCGGCAGCGCGACGGCGGTGCGCCCGGCCGCCTCGATCGCCGCCAGGACGCGGTCGGCGTCGGGCTGCTCCTGAGGCAGGTAGGCGATGGCGACGTCCGCGCCCTCACGGGCGTAGGCGATGGCGACCGCGGCACCGATGCCGGAGTCGCCGCCGGTGACCAGGGCCTTGCGGCCGGTCAGCCGGCCGATCCCCCGGTACGAGTCCAGACCGATGTCCGGGACGGGATCCGTCTTCACGTCCAGGCCCGGCTCGGGCTGGCGCTGCTTGGCGATGCGGAGCTTCGGGTGGCGGGTGCGGGGGTCGTCGTGGGCCAGCTGGGAGTCCTGCACGGGGATCGCGGGGGCGTCGTCCTTCTTCTCTGGAGTGGTCATGGGCCCGATGCTACGCGGCGCGCGTCAGAGGGTGACAAGGGACGGGGCGCGGCGTCGTCGGCGTGGCCCTCGCGACGGCGGCGCGGCGGCGGCCAGGCGTCAGCGGGGCCCGCTGAGGCCGCGCAGGGCGCCACGGTGCTGGAGCACGTGCAGGTCCCAGCGCGCGCTGAGCCCCTCGAACAACCCGATGCCACGCCGGGAGTTACCTTGCTCATCCAGGCGCGGCGACCACGTGGCGAGGCCCAGGGCCCCGGGCACGGCGCCGAGCAGCGCGCCCGAGACGCCGGACTTCGCGGGCACGCCGACCTCGGCCACCCACTGGCCGCTGGCGTCGTACATGCCGCAGGTGAGCATCACGGACATCGCCTGCTGCGCCACCCACTCGTCCAGCACCCGCTCCCCCGTCACGGGGTTCGTGCCGCCAGCGGCGAGGGTGGCGCCCATGACGGCCAGCTGGGGTGCGGTGACCAGGACCGAGCACTGCGCGAGGTACCCGGCCACGGCCTCGCGGGCCGAGATGGGCAGCCGGCCGGCGTCGGCGAGCAGGTGGGCCAGGCCCAGGTTGCGGTCGGCACGGGTGCGCTCGGCGTCGAGGACGTCCTCGCAGACCTCCAGCTCGACGCCGGCCAGCGCGCTGTAGCGGCGCAGCAGCAGGGCCGTCCGCTCATCCTCGTCCCCGGCGGGCAGGAGGGAGTGGACCAGGATGGCGCCGGCGTTGATCAGCGGGTTGCACGGCCGGCCGTCGTCGTGCAGGGACAGGTGGTTGAACGACTCACCGGAGGGCTCGACGCCCACGTCCTCCAGCACGTGGTCCAGGCCGATCTCCTGCAGCACCACCGCGTAGGTGAGGGCCTTGGAGACCGACTGCAGCGCGAAGGCGTGCTCGGTCTCCCCGGCGGCGGCCTGGTGGCCGTCCACCGTGCACACCGCCACGGCGAGGCCGTCCACATGCTGGCCGGCGACGTCCTCGAGGTAGTCGGAGGGCTCGCCGCGGCGGTCGGACTCCACCTCGTCGAGCATCGCGCGCAGGTCGTCGTCGAATCGCGTCGTGTCCATTCCTGTCACAGTAGTGGGCGGGCGCCCGGGTCGCGGGCGGGTGCCGGGCCGGTCACGGCGTTCACTGGACCGGGGCATTCGGGCCCAGCGGCAGGTCCAGCCACATCCAGCCGATGACCATGCCGGTCCACGCGGGCAGGAAGGCGATCGAGGACGGGAGCATCGTGGCGATCAGGGAGCCATGCCCATCTTCCGGTCGTACCTCTGAGCCACCGCGATGATCAGCGGGACGCTACGCCTGCCGCGGCGAGTCAAGGCAAGACCCGGGGACCCGGGCCGGGGCTATCGTCGGGGGATGGACGTGCGGATCGGGACCTCCGGCCTGGACCTACAACCACTGGCGCGGGACCTTCTACCCGCAGGGGCTGCGGATCGCCGATCAGCTCGACCACTACACGGAGCGCTTCGGCACGGTCGAGCTCAACGGCTCCCACTACCGCTGGCCGGCGGACAGCACCGTCGAGGCCTGGCGCGAGCGCCTGCCCGCCGGCTTCGAGATGGCCGTCAAGGCCTCCCGCTACCTGACCCACTACCGCAAGCTGAACGAGCCGCAGGACTGGGTGGAGCGCATCGTGCACACCCTGGACCTGCTCGGTGACCACGCCGGGCCGCTGCTGCTGCAGCTGCCGGCCCACCTGCACCGCGACGACGACCGACTCGCCGGGTTCCTCGGCCTGCTGCCCGAGCGGGTGCGCGTGGCGGTGGAGGTCCAGCACGAGTCCTGGCTGGACGAGGACGTGTTCGACCTCCTCGACCGGCACGGGGCGGGGTTCGTGGTCTCGGTGATCGCCGGGCGGGAGCCGGTGCTGCGCGCGACCGGGCGCCTCGCCTACGTGCGCTTCCACAACGCGGACCCGGACTGGCGCTACGGCGGCTCGTTCTCCGACGACGAGCTCGCCCCCTGGGTGGGGCGGCTGCGGGGGCTGACCGGCGCGGACGACGGCGGCCCGGCCGGGGACGCGACGGGCGCACGGCCCGCCTACGTCTACTTCAACAACGACAACCACGGCCACGCCGCGTTCAACGCGCTGACGCTGCGCAGGATGGCGGAGACCGAAGCCTGACACGTGCCGAGCGCGTGCCTAGCGTGAGGAGGAAGCGGCGGCCGAGCGCCGCCGTCGTCCCCCGAGAGCACAGGAAGGCAGACGCACATGACCCTCATGCAGATCCCCACGGACCACGGCACGATCGGACTGAACGTGGAGGAGGCCGGCCACGGGCGTCCCGTGGTCCTCATCCACGGCTGGCCGCTGACCCTCGACTCGTGGAAGGACCAGGTCGCAGCCGTGTCCCCGCACTACCGCGTGATCACCTATGACCGGCGGGGCTTCGGCGTCTCGGAGAAGCCCACCGGCGGGTACGACTACGACACGATGACCGCCGACCTGCACGGTCTGCTCACTGAGCTCGACCTGCGGGACGTGACGCTCGTGGGCTTCTCGATGGGCGGCGGCGAGGTGGCGCGCTACATGTCCCGGTTCGGCGCGGACCGGATCCACTCGGTGGTGTTCGCCGGCGCGGTGCCCCCGTACCTGCTGAAGACCGACGACAACCCCGACGGCCCGCTGACCGAGAAGCAGGCCGCCGAGATGCGGGCGGGCCTCGAGAAGGACCGCGAGTCGTTCTTCGACGACTTCACGACGACGTTCTTCTCCACCCCCAAGCTGGCCGGTCTGACCAGCAGCCTCAAGGTCACCGAGGAGCAGCGCCAGGAGGCCATCCGGATGGCGCTGCAGTCCGACCAGACGGCGGCGCTGGCCTGCATGGACGCGTTCGGGGCCACCGACTTCCGCCGCGACCTGCCGGCGGTGACCGTGCCGGCCCTGGTCCTGCACGGCGACGCCGACCAGATCGTGCCGTTCAAGGGCTCCGGCAAGCGGACGCACAAGGCGATCGACGGCAGCCGCGTCGAACTGGTCAAGGACGCCCCGCACGGCTTCAGCATCAGCCACTCCGAGGAGTTCAACCGGATCCTGCTGGAGTTCCTGGCGGAGTGAGGGCGCGGGCGGGCGCATCCGCGTGCTGGACGCGGCACGGCGATCGTAAGGGGGGGTGCAAGCCGCCCACCGCGGCGCCGACGCTGACCTGTCAGGTTCGATCCGACGACGCCGTGATCACCCGGAGCGTGGGGTCAGGCCGCCCGGCTCGCACAACCGCGCGTCAGCACGTGGAGGATGAAGCCGCTGAGCGCGGCTGCCCCCCCAGATGGAGGCCCACGGCCCGGAAGGGGTCGATTCCGGACGGCAGGTGGGTGAGCACACTGAGCCAGATGATCCCGAAGACCGTCATCGACGAAGCTCCCTCCACAGCGACGCGCACCTACCGAAGCCGAGCAGATCCCAGACCCGCCCCGCCACGAACGGCCAGGCTACGAGACGGCGCGTCTTCTCCTGTGCCTCCGACATCACCGACGGCGTCGTGTCCCGGTCCCGTCCGATGTCAGTCAGGCGGCCCGATCCAGCGGGCACCTGATCGCACACCAGTCCCATACGGGGTGCACCCCGGACCGCTCCACGAGGACGCGGGAGGGCCATTTGGGATTGGCTGGAGCTGGGTAGTCCGTGCCAGTGTGAAAAGTAGTTCAATTCTTCATAAGAAGTGAACTAATCACAGGAGGGGGTGGGGCCACAAAGCTAGAAGCGAGGATCTCAATCAAAGCGACTATAATATTCGTCATTCTGATTTTTCTTCTAGCTTCTTTTCGAGCTTATTCTTCTTCCTGTTTAGTCGCCACCAAGAAACTGACCCCTTGAGCTGGAGGGCTCCAAGTTCGTCGAGGGATGGGAGCCCCTTGTCAGACAGCCTTTTGGAGACCTCTGCCTTGTCTGCTCCTTGCATCGTTGCAATGAGTGCGTGCGCTTCCTTGACTGGAGCGGATGCTAGAGGGTGGGTGGAGAGTTTCGCGTTGACTGCCCTTAGCTCCTCTTCAAGGGCTGAGCGGGAAATGCCTCGGAGTGGCATAGGTCACTTTCCCCTCAGGCAGGCAAGCGCAGCCCGTCCTCCTGCGGCGAGAAACGCCTCAGGGGTCCCCCGAACCATGATCTGGGTGATCTGAGGCCCATTGAGACCGATTCCCATGAGGCACCTATAGACAGCCCAGGGCAACGCCTGCGTTTCGGCTACTTCCGGGCCGGTCTTCTTTTCCTCGATTAGAAGATCAGAGAAGTAATCATCCCACTCGCTGGATGTGCTTCCTTGATTCTCGAAGTCGCCGGGAAGCGAGGCGGCGGCTGCGTACCCGTCTGTTGCTTGAGGGGTGAAGGCGGGCTGGGCCGCCCAGGCGGTAGCCCCGAAGTTGCTGACGGTGAGGGCTCCTACGAGGGAAAACGCGGCCCCGGACTGGGCTAGACGAGAGAGGCGCGGTCGATGCTTGTCGGGCATGAGAGTCTCTTTCGAGTGGATGTGACGCGCCCCACCATACTGCGCGTTCTCTATGCACCGCTATTGCTCTCTGATCCCTCTCGCTCAAGAGGACCTCTTCGGGTCTGCCATGAGTTTGCTTGACACGAGTTATCAGGCGGCGGCAGCCGCCTGGACTGATTGAACCATCTCGAACTCGACAGGGGTGAGCTTCCCGAGACGGGCCTGCCTACGACGGCGGTGATAGGTCCGCTCGATCCAGCTCAC
>NZ_VIGS01000034.1:0-24973 GCF_006704135.1 Micrococcus sp. R8502A1 | reverse complement strand
TTGGCTCTGTATTTTTTTTTGTAAAGAAGAAGCGTGAATTGGAATGGGAGCCCGGTCTCGGGGGTTGGGGGTTGTGTATAAGGGCCGGCCTGGGGAGGACCCGCCCCGCCCCACCCCACCCCGGACTTTCGAACGTGAAATCGGGCGAATGGGGACTTTCGAACGTGAGATAGGGCCTATCCCACGTTCGAAAGCACGGGTCAGGCGTCGAAGGGGCGACCCGTCAGGCGCTCGTACGCCTCCACGTAGCGGTCGCGGGTCCTGGCCACGACGTCGGCGGGCAGCGCCGGCGGGGCCTCCCCGCTGGTCTTGTCCCAGCCGGAGTCGGGGCCCGTGAGCCAGTCGCGGACGAACTGCTTGTCGAAGCTCGCCTGGGTGCGGCCGGGCTCGTAGTCCTCGGCGTCCCAGAACCGGGAGGAGTCCGGGGTGAGGACCTCGTCGCCCAGCACCACCTGGCCGGTGGCGGGGTCCACGCCGAACTCGACCTTCGTGTCCGCCAGGATGATGCCGGCCTCGCGGGCGATCGCCTCGGCGCGGGCGTACAGGTCCAGGGTGAGGAACCGCAGGCGCTCGGCGGCCTCGGTGCCCACGCGCTCGACCATCTGCTCGAACGTGATGTTCTCGTCGTGCTCGCCGACCTCGGCCTTCGCGGACGGCGTGAAGATCGGCGGGTCGAGCCGCGAGCCGTCCACGAGCCCGGCGGGCAGCGGCAGGCCGGCCACCGTGCCCGACGCGCGGTACTCGGCCAGGCCGGAGCCGGTCAGGTAGCCGCGGGCGATGCACTCCACGGGGAACATGTCCAGGCGCTTGACGATCATCGCCCGCCCGGCCACGGCTGCGGGCACGTCCGTGCTCACCACGTGGTGCTCGACCGGCTCGGCGTGGGCCCCGTTGTAGCCCTCGGCCAGCTTCTCGAACCACCACAGGGTCAGCCGGGTGAGGATGGCGCCCTTGTCCGGGATCGGCGGCTCCAGCACGTGGTCGTAGGCGCTGATCCGGTCAGAGGCCACCACGAGCAGCGTCGCGGACCGTCCCGGCTCGGCGTCGGCGGGCTCGTACAGGTCCCGCACCTTGCCCGAGTAGACGTGCCGCCAGCCCGGCAGCTCGAGGGCCTCGGCCCCCGTGAACCCCACGCGCTCCCCGCTCACTTCGCTCCCTCCGTCCCGGGCACGGTGATCTCGCCGCGCTCGGCCTTGAGTCCGATGTCCGTGCGCCACTGGGCGCCGTCGAACCGGATGCGCTCGACGCCCGCGTAGGCGCGCTCGCGCGCTTGGGCCAGGTCCGCCCCGCGCCCGACGACGGCCAGCACCCGGCCGCCCGCCGTCACCACGTCCTCACCGGACACCGCGGTGCCCGCGTGGATCACGTGCACGCCCTCGAGGCCGGCCGCGTCGGCCAGCCCGGTGATCACGTCGCCCTTCGAGGAGGAGGCCGGGTAGCCGGCCGAGGCCATGACCACGTCCACGGCGACGTCGTCGCTCCACTCGAGTCGACGGTCCGCGCCGAGCCGGCCGGCCGCGGCGTCGGCGAGCAGCCCGCCCAGGGGCGTCTCGAGGCGGGCGAGCACGGCCTGGGTCTCGGGGTCGCCGAAGCGCACGTTGAACTCGATGACCTCCACGCCCTCGGCGGTCACGGCCAGGCCGCAGAACAGCACGCCCGTGAACGGGGTGCCGCGGCGGGCCATCTCGGCGAGCACGGGGCGGGCCACGCGGTCCATGACCTCGTCCGTGAAGCCCTCGGGCAGCCACGGCAGCGGCGTGTACGCGCCCATGCCGCCGGTGTTGGGGCCGGCGTCGCCGTCGTGGATGCGCTTGAAGTCCTGGGCGGGGGTGAGGGCGACGGCGGCCTCGCCGTCGCAGATCACGAAGAGGGAGACCTCGGGGCCGTCCAGGAAGTCCTCGATCACCACGGTGCCGCCGGCGGCGAAGCAGGCCTCGGCGTGGGCGAGGGCCTCGGCGCGGTCGGAGGTGACCACGACGCCCTTGCCCGCGGCCAGACCGTCGTCCTTGACGACGTGCGGGGCGCCGAACTCGTCGAGGGCGGCGGCGGCCTCCGCGGCGGTGGTGCACACGCGGGAGCCGGCGGTGGGCACGCCCGCGGCGGCCATGACCTCCTTGGCGAAGGCCTTGGACGCCTCGAGCTGCGTGGCGGCCTGCGAGGGGCCGAACACGGCGAACCCGGCCTCGCGCAGGGCGTCGGAGACGCCGGCGGCCAGCGGGGCCTCGGGACCGACGACGACGAGGTCCGCCGCCAGCTCGCGCGCGAGCTCCACGACGGCGGCCGGGTCGGTGGCCTCGACGGCGTGGAGGGTGGCCAGGTCGGCCATGCCGGCGTTGCCGGGCGCCGCGTGGAGGGCGCTGACCTGCGGATCACGGGAGAGGGCGGTGAGCAGCGCGTGTTCGCGGCCGCCGTTGCCGAGCACAAGGGTCTTCACGAGCCTCAAGCCTACGCGGTGGCCCTGGCCCGGCCTGGCCCGTGGCCCCTACGGTGGAGCGCATGACGATGCCTCCCCTCCACCACGGTCAGCCCGGCGACGACGGTGACCCCCGTGACCCACGCCACCGGCCCGGTGCGGGGCTGGGACCCGGGCTGCGCACGGCCTGGACGTTCGTCGGCGTGATGTTCACGTGCGCCCTGATCGTCTTCTGGACGCTGCGGGGGCTCGGCGTCGAGCGCGGCGACCTCAGCCTGGCCGCCGCGCTCGGCGTGCTGGCGCTGGCCGCCGTCGCCGCGGCGGTGATCACCCGGTACGTGCGGCGCCGCTGAGCAGGACCGGGTCCGCGGGGGCCGGCCGCCCCGGCCTGCGCGTCAGCGGATGATGCGCCGTCGCCGGGCCTCGTCGATGGCGCGGGTGCGGTTGTCCACGCCGAGCTTCTGGAAGATGTGCACCAGGTGCGTCTTCACAGTGGCCTCGGAGATGAACAGCTCCTTCGCGGCCACCTTGTTCGTGGCGCCCCGCGCGATCAGCTCGAGCAGCTCGATCTCCCGCTCGGACAGCACCTCGGAGCCGCCGGACATGCGCCCCATCAGCGTGGCCGCGACCTGCGGGGCCAGCGCCTTGCGTCCCGCCGCCGCCTGCCGCACCGCCGAGGCGATCTCCTCGCTCGGGGCGTCCTTGAGCAGGTAGCCGGCGGCGCCCGCGTTCACGGCCGCGAGGATGTCCGCCTCCGTGTCGAAGGTCGTCAGGATCAGCACCTGCACCCCCGGCCACCGCTCCCGCACCGCGCGGGTGGCGGTCACGCCGTCCATGCCCGCGCCCATCTGCAGGTCCATCAGCACCACGTCCACCGCGGGCTCGCCCGCCTCCAGGACGCCGATCGCCTCCGCCCCGTCGGCGGCCTCGGCCACCACGCTCAGGTCCGGGTGTGCCTCGACAACGGCCCGCACCCCCGCCCGCACCACGGGGTGGTCGTCCACCAGCATCACGCGCACGCTCATGCGGTCTCCTCGCTCTCGGTCTGCTCGGGATCCGCGCCCCGGCCGGCCCCGGCGGCGACCAGCGGCACCCGCAGCGCCACCACGGTGCCCTCGCCGGGGGCCGACTCGACGGTGGCCTCGCCGCCCACCGCAGCGAGACGCTCGCGCACGCTCGCCAGTCCCACGCCGGTCCCCGCCCCCGAGTCGGCGCCGGCGGCTCCGGCCCGGGTGCGGGCCGCGACGACGGCCGGGTCGAACCCCGCGCCGTCGTCGGCCACGTCCACCGTCAGCTCGTCCCCGAGGTAGCCCAGCGTGACGCGGGCGCGATGGGCGCCCGCGTGGGCGCCGACGTTTGCCAGGGATGCCTGCACGGCCCGCAGCACGGCGGTCTCCACGGGCTCGGCGACCGCGACCGGCTCGCCCACGACCTCGACGTCCGCGGCCACGGGCGTCCCGGCGGCGGCCTGCCGGTCGACGAACCCGGCGACCGCGCGCTCGAGCGCCTCCACGAGGGACGGCGCCCCGGTGCCGCGCAGGTCGCGGACGAACCGGCGGGACTCGGCGAGGTTCTCGGCAGCCGTGGCGCGCACGGTCTCCATGCGCTGCCGGGCGAGGGCGGGGTCGGCGGCGTCGAGCGCGTCCTGGGCCGCGCGCGAGACCAGCACGATCGAGGCCAGCCCCTGGGTGAGGGTGTCGTGGATCTCGCGGGCGAGCCGCTCCCGCTCGGCGCTCACCCCCGCCCGATGCTCGGTGCGCGCGAGCTCGGCCTGCGCGGCGCGCAGCTGCTCGGCCACGGCGCGCTGGCGTTCGGACTCGGCGTGCAGGGCGCGGTACGCCTCGGAGAGCACCACGGCCACGGCGGCGCCCACCAGCGGACCGATCACGGCCGGCACCCGCACGCCGCCGGCGCCCGCCGCCATCCCGGCCACCACGACGGCGGCCATCGCCACCACCAGGGCGGGCCCGACCACGTGGCGCACCCACGCCTGCCGGGTCACCCGGTCGACCACGTGCAGGACGACGAAGAAGAGGGGGAAGGCGACCCACGCGAAGTCGCCGTGGTGGGCCACGAGCAGGCCCCACAGCAGCAGCACCAGGGCCAGCCAGGCGACCGCCGGACCGCGGCCGACGTCGTCGCCCCGGGCCCACCGGCGCCGCTCCAGCACGGTCCCGGCCAGGTAGACGCCCGCCAGCGCGGCGGTCAGCAGCACCAGGGTGGTGGCCGGGAACGGACCGGACGCCTCCGGGGACCGGTCCGCGAGCGCGCGCGCCAGCCCCACGGTGAGCAGCGCGGCGAACGTGACGTGCAGGGCCACGCGCAGGCCGGCGAGCACGGCGGTGGTGCCGGTCTCGGTGGGCGCGGGGGGCACGGCGGCGCGGGGTGCGACGGACATGGCTCCACCCTAGGGCGCGCCCCGGACGCGACAACGGCCCGATGCCCCGGGGCCGCGCCGCCGGGATCACCCATTCGGTTGACCGAGTCCAACCGCCGTGGGCGATGTGGCGACCCCTCCCCGCGCGAGACCGTGGAGGCAACCTCAGGACAGACCTCGTCAGGAAAGGACGCGCCCCGTGTTCCTCGCACTCCGCGACCTCCGCTTCGCCACCGGACGGTTCGCCCTCATGGGCTCCGTGGTGGCCCTCATCAGCCTGCTGCTCGTCATGCTCTCCGGCCTCACGGCCGGCCTGGGCGGGCAGAACACCGCCGCGATCGACCGCCTCGGCGAGCAGGGCGTGCAGCGTCTGGTCTTCGGCGGCGCGGCGGGCCAGGAGCCCACCGCGTCGTTCACCCAGTCCGAGTTCACCGTGGCCCAGCGCGACGCGTGGGCGGCCACGGACGGCGTGGCCTCCGTCGAGCCGCTCGGTGTGAGCCAGGGCCGGGCCATCGGCCTCGAGCACCCCGTGGACACGGACCCGCAGGGCCGCGCGGACGTGTCCGGCGAGCCCACCACCGGCGTGGCCACCACCGCGTTCATCGGTCTCACCCCGGGCGGCTCCGACGCGCCGGCCGGCGTCGAGCCCGGGCAGATCGTGCTCAGCCAGGACGTGGCCGACTCCCTCCACGCGCAGGAGGGTGACGCCGTCGCGGTCTCCGGCTTCGTCTACACCGTGGCCGACGTCGTGCCGACCGAGTACTACTCCCACTCCCCCGTGACGTGGCTGGCGCTCGAGGACTGGAACGCCATCTCGCACACCGCCGACGACGCGGTGCTCGGCACCGCCGGCCTGGTGCGCTTCGACGCCGGCGCCGACGTCGACGCCGTGGCCGCCGCCGGTGACGACGCCGCGGGCACCGTCGCCGAGACCGTGAAGGGCTCCTACGCCGCCCTGCCCAGCTACCGGTCCGAGAACGGCTCCCTGATGACCATGCAGGGCTTCCTGTACGGCATCTCGGCGCTCGTGGTGATCGCGTTCCTGTCCATCTGGACGGTGCAGCGCACCCGCGACATCGCGGTGCTCAAGGCCCTCGGCGGCTCGAACGGCTGGGTGCTGAAGGACTCGCTCGCGCAGGCCGCGTTCGTGCTCGTCGGGGGCGTGGCCGTGGGCACCGGGCTGGCCGCCGTGGTCGGCGCGTTCGCGGGGCGGGCCGTCCCGTTCGAGCTCTCGTGGGCCACCACCGCGGTGCCCGCCGCCGGGGTCCTCGTGCTCGGCATGCTCGCCGCCGTCGTCGCGGTCTACCGCGTCACCCGGATCGACCCGCTGGTCGCCCTCGGCGGCAACTGACCGCCTCCGACGACGGCGCCGCCCGGCGCCGTCGTCCCCCTCGGCTCCGCCTCGCCCCCGCCTGGAGAAAGGACCTCCCCATGACCACCCTCACCGCCCCGCAGGCCGACCTCGACGCCCTCCGCACCCCGGCCGCCGCGGCCGCCCACCGCGTCGCCGGCGAGCGCCCCGCCGCCGCGGCCGACGCCACCCCCGCGCTGTCCGTGCGCGACCTCGTGCTGGAGTACCCGGACGGCGAGCGCGGCGTGCTGCGCGCCCTGGACGAGGTGAGCCTGGACCTGCTCCCCGGCACGTTCACCGCGATGGTCGGCCCGTCCGGCTCGGGCAAGTCCTCCCTGCTGGCGGTGGCCGCGGGCCTGGTGACGCCCACCTCCGGCTGCGTGTCCGTGGCCGGCCGCGAGATGGCCGGGCTGTCCCGGAAGGAGCGCACCGCGCTGCGCGGCCAGGAGATCGGCATGATCTTCCAGCAGCCCAACCTCATCCCGTCCCTCACGGCGGCCGAGCAGCTGGAGCTGACCGTGCACCTGGACCGTGACGCCACCCGCGCCGACCGCAGGGCCGCCAAGGCGCGGGCCCTGGAGCTGCTCGAGCGTGTGGACCTGGCCGACCAGGCCGGCAAGCGCCCGCACCAGCTCTCGGGCGGTCAGCGGCAGCGCGTGAACATCGTGCGCGCGCTGATGGCCTCGCCGACGCTGCTGCTCGTGGACGAGCCCACCTCCGCGCTGGACCGCGAGCGCTCGGCCGCCGTCGTGGACCTGCTGGGCACGCTGACCCGCGAGGAGCAGGTGGCGACGCTCATGGTCACGCACGACCACGAGTTCCTCTCCGCCACGGACCGCACCCTGACCATGGTGGACGGGCGGCTCTCCGCGGAGTGAGCCGGTGATGCCGCCGGACCTGACCCGGCCCACCGGCCCCGGACGCCCGGCGCGTCCGGGGCCCTCGCTACCCTGGACCGCATGACCCACGCCACCGTCGCCCCCACGGGCGAGACCTTCGCCCTGTCCGATGCCGTCGAGCTCGTGGAGACCGTCCGCAACGGCTTCGTCGAGTCCCGCACGGCGGGCGCCGCCGTCGTGACCGGCCCCGACGGGCGGGTGCTGGCCGCCCTCGGCCCCGCAGACGCGCTGATCTACCCGCGCTCCACGCTGAAGCCGTTCCAGGCCATCGCGTCGCTGCGCCACGGGGCGGCGCTGGAGGGCGAGGCCCTGTCCATCGCGTGCGGCTCGCACCGGGGCACGCTCCGGCACCAGGCGCTGGCCGAGCGCATGCTCGCGGACGCCGGCCTCGACGCGTCCGCCCTGCAGTGCCCGCCGGCCTGGCCCGCGGACACCTCCGAGGTGGTCGCCCAGGTCCGCCGCGACGGCGAGGCCGCCGCCGCCACCCCGCTGGCCTTCAACTGCTCCGGCAAGCACGCCGGCTTCCTCGCGGCCTGCGCGGCGTCCGGGCACGACGTCGCCACGTACCTCGACCCGGCGCACCCGCTGCAGCGCGAGGTGGACGCGGTGATCGCCGAGTACTGCGGCGAGCCGGTGGCCCACACCGGTGTGGACGGCTGTGGCGCCCCGGCCGCCGTCATCTCGCTGGCGGGCCTGGCCCGCGGCATCGGGCGGGTCGCCGCGGCGCCCGGCCGCGCCGACGCGGATCCGCACGCGGCCGCCGTCGCCACGGCGATGCTCGAGCACCCGTGGGCCGTCCACGGGGAGACGAGCTCCAACACCGTGGTGATGCGCGAGCTCGGCCTGCTCGCCAAGGTGGGCGCGGACGGCGTCCTCGTCATGGCCGCGCCGGACGGCACGGCCGTGGCCGTCAAGGCGCTCGACGGCGGCACGCGGGCCGGCGACCTGGTCGCGCTCGCGCTGCTGGCCCGGTTCGCCCCGGACCACGTGGACCGGGCGACGCTGCCGGGCGTGCTGGCCGCCGTCGTGCCCCCGGTGCTCGGCCGGGGCGAGCCGGTCGGCGAGATCCGCCTGGCCGCGCCGGTGCGGGACCTCGTGGGGGACGTCCTGCCGGCCTTCGAGGCGCGGGCGTGACCACCGGCTCCGTCCCGCGCCGCCGGGTGCCTGTCGTCGAGGGCCACGCGGCGCTGCTGGCGTGGGCACGCGCCCACGAGGAGGACCCCGCGGCGGCCGCCGCGCTGCCGCGCCCCACGCGGGCGACGGCGGTGCGCTTCGCGCTCGAGGAGCTGGCGACCCGCGTGCCCGGGAACTCGGTGGAGGTGCGCGTGCCGCCCTTCGGCGTCGCCCAGTGCCTCCCCGGGCCCCGGCACACACGCGGCACCCCGCCCAACGTCGTGGAGATGGACGCCGTGACATGGCTGTCCCTGGCCACGGGGCTGACGACCTGGGAGGACGCGACGGCGGCCGGCGGCGTGCGCGCCTCGGGCGTGCGGGCCGACCTCGGCGCGCACCTGCCGCTCGTGCGGCCGTGAGCGAGGGGTGTCCGGCAGTCCTCTCGGCGACACCGACCGTTCGAACGTCGGCACCGTTCCTCGTCGCAGGATGCAGCTCTGCCGGCCCCACCCCGGACACCGCGGCGACGGCACAGCTCGACCGTACCCGCGGGCAGGTCGTGCTCCCGCTGGAGGAATGCCAGGCCACGGTCGACGAGCTCACCGTCACGCAGCGCGCCGGCCAGAGCGTGCTCCGGGACTGCCTCCACCGCCGCGGGCACCCGGGACTGGCCCCAGCGGCCGACTCGATAGACTGGCGCGCATGACCTCCGCCCCCGAGCCGACCCCCGATCAGCGCGCCTACACCGTCCGTCGCGCCCCGCGGCTGACCGCGGTGCTCGCGGTGGCGCTCGCGCTCGGCCTGCTGATCGCCCTCGTGATCACCACCGCGGTCCATGCCTCCCCCACCCCGCCCGCGGACCCGTACTCCGGCATCCCGCTCTCCTTCTCGGAGACGTTCGGCTTCGCATCGCTGCTGAGCATGCTCGGCACGAGCGTGCTCGGACTGCTCGTGTGGCTGCTGCTGGACCGCCGCTCCCGGTCGACCGCGCGCACCGTGGTCCTCGAGCGCACCGACGACCCGGCCATGGCGGACGTCCGCCTGGACCGCGTGGACGCGGGTGCCCCGCCCCCCCGCGCCACCCCCACCGAAAGGACCCCCGAGCAGTGATCGCACCGCGCACCCGACGAGGCGACGGCCGCCTGACCGCCGCCCTCGACCCCCAGGACCAGGGGCCGCAGGACGAATGCGGCGTGTTCGGCGTGTGGGCGCCGGGAGAGGAGGTCGCGAAGCTGGCCTACTACGGCCTGTACGCCCTCCAGCACCGCGGCCAGGAGTCCGCGGGCATCGCCGTCTCGGACGGCGGGCGCATCGCCGTCTACAAGGACATCGGCCTGGTCTCCCAGGTGTTCGACGAGGCCACCCTGACCGCGCTGAGCGGCCACATCGCCGTCGGCCACTGCCGCTACTCCACCACCGGCGTGAACAAGTGGGCCAACGCCCAGCCCACCCTGGGCGCCACCGCCGACGACGGCACGGTCGCCCTGGCGCACAACGGCAACCTCGTGAACTCCGCGGAGCTGCTGCGCATGGTGCACGCCGCGGACGGCCGCCACACCCACGGTGAGATGAAGCAGGGCAACACCACGGACACCGCTCTGGTCACGGCCCTGCTGCACGGGGCCCCCGGGGACCGCCTCGAGGAGACCGCCCTCGAGCTGCTGCCGAAGATCCGCGGCGCCTACTGCTTCGTGTTCATGGACGAGCACACCCTCTACGCCGCCCGCGACCCGCAGGGTGTGCGCCCGCTCGTGCTCGGCCGCCTCGAGCGGGGCTGGGTGGTGGCCTCCGAGCAGTCGGCCCTCGCCACCGTCGGCGCCTCCTTCATTCGGGAGGTCGAGCCCGGCGAGATGATCGCGATCGACGACGAGGGCATCCGCTCCACCCGCTTCGCCGAGTCGAAGCCGGCCGGCTGCGTGTTCGAGTACGTCTACCTCGCCCGGCCGGACGCCACGATCGCCGGGCGCTCCGTGTACGAGTCCCGCGTGGAGATGGGCCGCCGCCTCGCGCTCGAGCAGCCGGTCGAGGCCGACGTCGTGATCCCCGTGCCCGAGTCCGGCACGCCCGCCGCCGTGGGCTACGCGGACGCCTCGGGCCTGCCGTTCCGCCAGGGCTTCGTGAAGAACGCCTACGTGGGCCGCACCTTCATCCAGCCGTCCCAGACGCTGCGCCAGCTCGGCATCCGCCTCAAGCTCAACGTCCAGTCCACCGTGGTGGCCGGCAAGCGCGTCGTGGTGGTGGACGACTCGATCGTGCGCGGCAACACCCAGCGCGCCGTCGTGCGGATGCTCAGAGAGGCCGGCGCCGCCGAGGTGCACGTGAAGATCTCCTCCCCTCCCGTGAAGTGGCCCTGCTTCTACGGCATCGACTTCGCCACCCGCGCCGAACTCATCGCCAACGGCGCCGCGGTGGACCAGATCGCCGCGTCCATCGGCGCCGACTCGCTGGCCTACATCAGCGAGGAGGGCATGATCGAGGCCACCGGGCAGCCGCGCGAGCGCCTGTGCACCGCCTGCTTCACCGGCGACTACCCGATCCCACTGGCCGACGAGGGCGAACGCGGCAAGGGCCTGCTGGAGCCGGTCGCCGTGTCGCCCGCGTCCACCGTGATGCTGGACGAGGACGGCGAGACCACCACCGTGACCGCCACGGGCTGCGAGCCCGGCCCGGACGCCGACGACGAGAAGCTGCTCACCGAGACGGACAGGATCCCGCTGTGACCCCGAACCAGACCCCCTCCTCCGCCGCCCCGATCACCTACGCCTCGGCCGGCGTCGACGTGGAGGCCGGCGACCGCGCCGTCGAGCTGATGAAGGACGCCGTGAAGGCCACCCACACCCCCGAGGTCATGGGCGGCATCGGCGGCTTCGCCGGCATGTGGGACGCCTCCGCGCTGCTGCAGTACCGCAAGCCGCTGCTGACCACGTCCACGGACGGCGTCGGCACGAAGGTGGCGATCGCGCAGGCGATGGACAAGCACGACACCATCGGCCAGGACCTCGTGGGCATGGTCGTGGACGACATCGTGGTGGTCGGCGCCCAGCCCCTGTTCATGACCGACTACATCGCATGCGGCAGGGTCGTGCCCGAGCGCATCGCGGACATCGTGCGCGGCGTGGCCGAGGGCTGCCGCCTGGCCGACACCGCGCTCGTGGGCGGCGAGACCGCCGAGCACCCGGGCCTGCTGGCCGCGGACGAGTACGACGTGGCGGGCGCGGCCACCGGCGTGGTCGAGGCGGACATGGTCCTGGGCGCGGAGCGGGTGCAGTCCGGCGACGTCGTGATCGGCATGGCCTCCTCCGGCATCCACTCGAACGGCTACTCGCTCGTGCGCCGCGTGGTGAACACCGCGGGCTGGTCCCTCGACCGCGAGGTCACCGAGCTCGGCCGCACCCTCGGCGAGGAGCTGCTCGAGCCGACCCGCATCTACTCCCGCGCCTGCCTCGACCTGGTGCAGCGCCTCAACGGCCACGACGGCGGCTCGGACCTGCCGGTGCGCGCGTTCAGCCACGTGACCGGCGGCGGCCTGGCCGCGAACCTGGCGCGCGTGCTCCCGCAGGGCCTCATGGCGACCGTCGAGCGCGACACCTGGTCCCTGCCGCCCGTGTTCCGTCTGGTGGGCGAGCTCGGCCGCGTCCCGCAGTCCGACCTCGAGCGCACCCTCAACCTCGGCGTGGGCATGGTGGCCGTGGTGGACCCGGAGGTGGCCGCGAAGTCGACCTCCGTGCTCGTGGACGCCGGCATCGACGCGTGGGAGATGGGCACCATCGGCGCCCTCACCGACGACGCGGCGGCCGCAGGCCTGGACTTCGTGCAGGGCGCCAAGGGCGTCGACGGCGGCGCCGTGCTGATGCGCGGCCAGTACGCCGCCTGACCCCCACGGGGCGTTTTCGTTCGGGAAACGGCGGCCTCCGGAGCGTTTTCGTTTGGGAAACGGCGGTTCACGACGCGAAGATCCGCCCGCCGAGCCGGGCCCGGTGCGCCTGCACCTCGGCGACGACGCGCCGGAAGTCGTCCCGCGCGTCGTCCACCGTGGCCCAGACCTGCGTCCAGCCCGCGCGCGCCCACCCCTCGTCCCTCCACGCGTCCACGGCGAGCTGCGCCGGGTCGAGGTGGTGGCCGCCGTCGTAGTGGACCAGCAAGCGCCACTGCCGCCACCCCAGATCCGCGTCCGGCGACCGGGCCCGGCCCGGGTGCAGCACCAGCTGGAGCTCCGGCTCGGGCAGGCCGGCGTGGAGCAGGGCCAGTCGCAGGGCTGTCTCCTGCGGGGAGTCCGCGCCCACCCGCACCAGCTCGAGGGCGGCACGGGCGGTGCGCACTCCCTTGAACCGCCCGGCACGCAGGAGCGCGGACCGCAGGGCCGCCGTCGTGGTCCGTGGTGAGCGGCGCCCCTCCGGCGACCAGGGCCGGTGGACGAGGGCGTCCCCGGCCACCACGACGGGCTCGAGCATGCCTGGACGGAGCAGTGCGGCCAGATCCGCCCAGGATCGCTCCAGGCTCGTCAGGCGGATCCCGTGAAGGACGGTGACGTCCGCGGCCGGGACGAGGCGGGCATGCGAGGTGATCTCCGGTCGGACGCTCGCCCCGCGCGGGTGCGGCCGTGACACGTGCACCGTGCCGTCCTCCGCCAGGAACGGCGGCAGCGGCACGCGGTGCAGGAGCAGCGCCGTGAGGTGGGAGGCCACTCCCCCGCTCGCCTCCACGATCGCGGCCGTCTCCTCCGGCGCGAAGGGAGCGGGGGCCTCGGCGTAGCCGAGCTCCGCCCACGAGCCGAGGTGGTCAGACCGGAGCCGATGGACCCCATGCGTCACGCGCCGCACATCACCGCCGCGGACCAGTCGCTCCGAGACCCCGGCCGCGCGCAGGTCGCCACGGGTGAACGGCCGGCCGGTCTCGACGATGTCCGACAAAGGCTGAGATGACGTGGCCATGCCCGTGACGATGGCTCAACCCGGCCGACCCCGCCCGCTCAGGAGCACCCACCGTGGACGACGACGTCGGCGGCGCCACCTGTGCAGGAGTCGTGCGTGGCCCCGGGCCACCCGGTGTCCACACCCCCGGCGCCCGCCATTTCCCGAACGAAAGCACCCCGGCGCCCGCCGTTTCCCGAACGAAAACGCCGGCGGGGGTCAGAGGCGGGCGTCGAGCCAGGCCAGCGCGTCGGCGACCGGGGCGCGCCAGCGCCAGCGGGCCTTGGGGTCGGCGCGGGTGGGGCCGAGGTTGATCAGCCCCGTCGCATGCCCGGCCCGCTCGGCCCGCAGCACGAACCGGTAGCCGCTCATCACGGCCAGCGAGGTGCCGACGGCGAGCACCGTGCCGCCGTCGTCGGCCATCGCCTCCGCGGCCGCGCGTCGCGCCGCGGGCACGGACTCGCCGAAGTACACGACGTCCGGCTTGAGCTTCACGGACCCGCACACCCGGCAGCCGACCATCGTGAACTCATCCACCCAGTGCTGGTCGAGGGAGACGTCCCCGTCGGGGTTCACGGCGTCCGGGTCGATCGCCACGCGCTCGAGGTAACCCGGATTGGCGGCCTCGAGCCGCAGGTCCAGGTCACGGCGGGATTCGGTGGCCCCGCAGTTCAGGCAGGCCACGCGCGCCAGGTCCCCGTGGAGCTCGATCAGCCGGTCCTCCGCCATGCCCGCCGCGCGTCCAGCCTCGGCGTGCAGCCCGTCCACGTTCTGGGTCAGGACGCCGGCGATGCGCCCCTCGTCCGCCCAGCGCGCGAGGATGCGGTGCGCCTCGTTCGGCCGGGCCTGGTCCATGCGACGCCAGCCCACGAACGAGCGCGCCCAGTAGCGGTGGCGGGCGGCCGGGTCGTCCCGGAACTCCTGGTACGTCATCGGCCGGTGGCGGTGCAGGGACCCGTTCGGCCCCCGGTAGTCCGGGATGCCGGAGTCCGTGGACACGCCGGCCCCGGTGATCACGAGCGGGCGGGACTCCTCCATCAGACGCAGCAGACCCCGAGACGCCGTCTCGGGGTCCTGCAGCGGTGCTGTCTCATCCACCACCCTGGCGATCGACCGCAGGGCGGCCTGATGCCCGTCCAGGGCCGGATGCCGTGCGGGCGTCATCGCGCCCGCGCGTCGTCGTCCTCGTCCTCCGCGTAGAGGTCCGCGTACGGATCCTCGTACTCGGGCTCCTGGTCCTGCTCCGGGCCGCGCGTGCGTCCGCCCGTGAGCTCTCGCTCCAGTGCCGAGAGGTCTGTTCCGGGAGAGAAGTACTTCATCTCCCGTGCCTGCTTCGTGGCCTTCGCCTTCTGACGGCCGCGCCCCATGAGCGTGACCCCCTTCGCATCTCTCGCCGCCTCGGATCTGTGGCGCACAGGGGCCCGCCGAGGTCTTCACTGGTCAATACGGTTCGTGCGGACAAGGATACATGACCCGCTGGACGGCCTGTGGACGACGACGGCCGGCCCGGTCCGGCGGGGCGTGCAGTGGCGCCGGGTGCGGCGCGGGTCGATCGGTGCTGAGTCCCTGCTCGGCGCACAGCTCGACCGCGACGGCCACGCGCACCAGCCCGAGGGCAGCAACGGCCGCTCGGACTACGCGCCGTTCGTGGACGCGGGCATCGCCTCGACGGGCCTGCTCTCGATCCGCGACGACAACTACCACACGCCCCAGGACGACATCGACAACGTCTCCATCACCACGCTGACCCACACGGCCCGCGCGGTGGCGAACCTGATCGGCACCCTCCAGCAGGACGCCGACGCCCTCGGCACCCGCTGACCCGAGCGGCTCCGTCCGTCTCACAGATGCCGTCGGGGGCGGTTTCGGGGGGGATCCAGGCCGGATACCACCCGAAACCGCCCCGACGTGCCAGAGGGAGGAGGAACACGGCCCGTCGGTCCCGGCGTCAGCCCTTCCGGGCCACGGTGAGGCCGTTCTCGCCCTCGGCGCGGTCCACGACGACGGTGTCCCCCTCCGTGATCTCGCCGGCCAGCAGGGCGCGGGCCAGCTGGTCGCCGATCTCGCGCTGCACCAGGCGGCGCAGCGGGCGGGCGCCGTAGGCCGGGTCGAACCCGGTCTCGGCGAGCCACGCCTTGGCGGCGTCGGACACCTCGAGGGTGAGGCGGCGGTCCGTCAGGCGCGCCTGCAGGGAGGCGACCTGCAGGTCCACGATCCGCGTCAGCTCGGCCACGGTGAGCGCGTCGAACAGCACGATCTCGTCCAGGCGGTTGAGGAACTCGGGCTTGAACGCCCCGCGCACCACGGACATCACGGACTCGCGCTTGGCGGCCTCATCCAGGGTCGGGTCCACGAGGAACTGCGAGCCCAGGTTCGAGGTGAGGATCAGGATCACGTTGCGGAAGTCCACGGTGCGGCCCTGGCCGTCGGTGAGGCGGCCGTCGTCGAGCACCTGGAGCAGGATGTCGAAGACCTCGGGATGGGCCTTCTCCACCTCGTCCAGCAGCACCACCGAGTACGGCCGGCGCCGCACGGCCTCCGTGAGCTGGCCGCCCTCGTCGTAGCCGACGTAGCCCGGAGGGGCGCCGACCAGGCGGGAGACGGAGTGCTTCTCCGCGTACTCGGACATGTCGATCCGCACCATGGCGCGCTCGTCGTCGAAGAGGAACTCCGCGAGCGCCTTGGCGAGCTCGGTCTTGCCCACGCCCGTGGGGCCCAGGAACAGGAACGAGCCGGTGGGCCGATTCGGGTCCGCGATGCCGGCCCGCGAGCGGCGCACCGCGTCCGCGACGGCGACGACGGCGTCCCGCTGCCCGATCAGCCGCTCGCCGAGGTGCTCCTCCATGGTGAGCAGCTTCTCGGACTCGGCGGTGAGCATGCGACCCGCGGGGATGCCGGTCCACGCGGAGACCACTTCGGCGATGTCGTCCGCCGTGACCTCCTCGGAGACCATCGGCTCGGTGGCCGAGCGGTCGGCCTCGCGGGCGGCGCGGTCCGCCTCCTCGAGCTGCTTCTCCAGCGCGGGGATCTCGCCGTACAGCAGGCGGGAGGCCTCGGCGAGGTCGCCGTCGCGCTGGGCCTTCTCGGCCAGCGAGCGCAGCTCGTCCACCTTGGCGCGCAGGTCACCGGCCTCGTTCAGGGTGGCCTTCTCCGCGTCCCAGCGGGCGGTGAGGGCGGTGAGCTCCTCCTCGCGGTCCGCCTTCTCGGCACGCAGGGCCTCGAGCCGCTCGACGGATGCCGGGTCCGTCTCGCCCTCGAGGGCGAGCTCCTCCATGGTCAGGCGGTCCACCTGGCGGCGCAGGACGTCGATCTCCTCGGGGGCGGAGTCGATCTCCATGCGCAGGCGCGAGGCGGCCTCGTCCACGAGGTCGATGGCCTTGTCGGGCAGCTGGCGGCCGGTGATGTACCGGTCGGACAGCGCGGCCGCGGCCACGAGCGCGGAGTCGGCGATGGCCACCTTGTGGTGGGCCTCGTAGCGCTCCTTGAGCCCGCGCAGGATGGCGATCGTGTCGTCCACGCTGGGCTCGCCCACGTAGACCTGCTGGAAGCGGCGCTCCAGGGCGGGGTCCTTCTCGATGTTCTCGCGGTACTCGTCCAGGGTGGTCGCGCCGATCAGGCGCAGCTCGCCGCGGGCCAGCATGGGCTTGAGCATGTTGCCCGCGTCCATGGCGCCCTCGGACGCGCCCGCGCCCACGACGGTGTGGATCTCGTCGATGAACGTGACGACCTGACCCTCGGCGGCCTTGATCTCCTCGAGGACGGCCTTCAGGCGCTCCTCGAACTCGCCGCGGTACTTGGCGCCGGCGACCATGGCGCCCAGGTCCAGGCTGATCAGCGTCTTGCCGCGCAGGGACTCGGGGACGTCCCCGGCCACCATCCGCTGGGCCAGGCCCTCGACGACGGCGGTCTTGCCGACGCCGGGCTCGCCGATGAGCACGGGGTTGTTCTTGGTGCGGCGCGAGAGCACCTGGACCACGCGGCGGATCTCGGCGTCGCGGCCGATCACCGGGTCGAGCTTGCCGGAGCGGGCGAGCTCGGTGAGGTCCGTGCCGTACTTCTCCAGGGACTGGAAGGTGTTCTCCGGGTCCTGAGTGGTGACGCGGGAGTCGCCGCGCACCTGGGTCAGGGCGGCGGCGAGCGCCTCGAGGCTCGCCCCGTTCGAGCGCAGTGCCTCACCGGCCTCGCCGGAGTCCGCTGCCACGCCGAGCAGCAGGTGCTCGGTGGAGACGAACTCGTCCGAGCGCTGCTCGGCCTGGGTGCGCGCGTTCTGCACGACCTGCAGGGCGGCGCGCGAGAACTGGGGCTGGGCCACCGTGCTGCCCTGGGTGGAGGGCAGGCGTCGGATGGCCGAGGAGGCCGCCGTGGAGACGGCGTCGGGGTCGGCCCCGGCGGCCTTGAGGACGGCCACGGCGACGGACTCCCGCTGGTCCATCAGGGCCTTCAGCAGGTGGGCCGGCTCGACCTGGGGGTTGCCGGCGGTGGAGGCGTTCATGGCCGCGGCCGAGAGCGCCTCCTGGCTCTTGGTGGTGAACTTGGCATCCATGGGCTACTGGCTCCTTCTCTCCCGTGTCCCGGGGTGTCGGACAACCGTCGACCGCGGGCCGTTCCCGCCGCAGACGAAGTTGAGTCTATATAGCTCAACCCTCCACGCACCAGGGCTATTCCCCCTCGCGCCGGTACGTTGGTGCCATGGCCGGCTCCCGAGCGGCGCCCCGGCGCCTCCGCACGTACACCCGACCGCGGGTGTCCCTGCTGTACGTCCTGCGCCGCACCCTGCACCGGCTCCTCGAGCTGCAGGTCTGGGACGTGGCCGCCGCCATGACCTTCTTCGGGGCGCTGTCCCTGCTGCCCACCGTGGTCGCCCTGCTCTCCGTGGTCTCGCTGCTGGGCGTCGAGGAGGAGACCGTGGACGCCGCGGCGCACCTGGCCGCCGAGATCTGGCCGTCGCTGACGCCCGACGTCGTCCGCGAGTGGATCCTGACCCTCGGCTCGGCCGGGCCCGGCACCGGCGCCGTCGTCCTGGGGGCCGTCGGCACCGTGGTGTCCGCCTCGGGCGCCGTCGCCGCGTTCCACCGGGCCATGCACCGCATCCACGACACCCGCGAGGGCCGGCCCTTCCTCCACTTCCGCCTCGTGGTCTTCGTCGAGACCCTCGCCCTCATGCTCGGCGCCGTGCTGATCACGATCCTGGTGGTCGTCGGCGGGGACCTCTCCCAGCGCCTCGGCCAGGCCGTCGGCCTGCCGGAGGAGACGGTCCAGACGTGGAACGTGGTGAAGTGGCCGGTCATCCTCGTGGTGATCGCCCTGATCGTGACCCTCGCCTACCGCCTGGGTCCCAACGTCCGGCAGCCCCGCTACCGCCCGCTCTCGCTCGGCGCCGTGGCCGTGGTGGTCCTGCTCTTCGGCGCCACCGTGGCCCTGGGCTGGATCACGGACCGGTTCGGCCAGTTCGCCGTGGTCGGGCGGATCAACTCCGCGATCGGCGTGCTCGCCCTCGCGTGGGTGGCGTGCATCGTGCTGTTGGCCGGGGCCGCCTTCGACGCGGAGGTGCTGCGTGCCCGCCAGCTGGCCGTCGGCATCGACGCCTCCGTCGAGATCCAGCTGGCGACGCGGCACACCGCGGTGCTCGAGGACTCCGAACGGTACGAGGCCCGCAACCGCCGCCTGGCCCGGCTCGTAGCCGACGCCGTGCGCGCCGGCGAGGACCTCACGATCGAGGCCACACCCCTGCTCTCCGAGGAGGGGCGCCTCCTCGCGGTCGAGTCGGGACGGCGAGGCCCGGAGGACGTCAGCTCGGGCAGCCCGTTCCACGCGGACCCGGTGTCCGACGACGGCGCCCGCCTCGAGCCGACGCCCCGGCCCGACGACTGAGAGGTCAGCGCTCCCGCTTCTCGAACGCCTCGACCTGGGCACGCAGCGTCTCGGCCGCGATCTCCTCGTCGAGGCCCACCATGCCGAGGTACACGAGCTCGTCCCCGTCCGTGACGCCGCCGACGGTCATGGTGAACACGGCCGTGTCCATGCCCGAGTTCCCCAGGGCGATGTGGACCGCGTCCGGCACGCCGGGCACCTTCGTGAAGGCCGCCTCGACGCCGTCCGGGTCGCCGAACGTGCCGCACGTGTCGGCCAGCTCGCCGAAGGGCGCCAGCAGATCGGTGCCGTCGTCGGTGACCGCGACCATGCCGAACGCCCCGGCCTGGGAGCCGGCCAGGCCGGTGACGGCGTCCGGGTCCACCTCGTACTGGGCCAGCGCACCGCCGAGCCCGGGCGCCTGCTGCGTGTTGATCTGCTCGATGAGGTCCGCGCAGGCGCCCGTGGGGGTGACGCCCGTCAGGCTCAGGCTGGTGCTGATCGGCTCCCCGCCGCCGCCGGCCTGGGTCTCCATGTCCGTGAACACGCCGTCGGGCGCGGTCTCGGGGGTGAGCAGGACGTCCTCGAGCGCCTCCACGCGCTCCTCCTGCTCGGCCGTGAGGCCCGAGCCGGCCCCCGTCGGGGCGGACTCGGACGCGTCGGCCGAGGAGGACGAGGCCTCGCCGCCTCCCCCACCGCAGCCGACGAGCGCGAGGGCGCCCACGGCGAGCAGGGACAGGGGGGCAGCGGGGCGAGCGGGGGCGGCGGTGCGGAGCATGAGAGACCTCTCAGACCGGGTGACGACGATGTGACCAGCCTGACAATCTCCACAGCGCAAGGCCAGTCTTCGTCTGCCGAGGCGGGCCGCGGCAGGGCCACCGGTCGATCGGCTCGCTCCGCGGGGACGAGTCGTCTCCCGGCGCCCGCGACGGCCCCCGACGCACTACGATGACCACCAATCACGGCGGAACACGTCACTCTGCCGGCTCCCTCCGACCCGCACGCCCGTCCTCCCGACGGCGGCCCAGAAGGCACTCCATGACCCGCATCCACTCCCGCCTCCTCGGCGCCGTGGGGCTCACCGCGTCGGCGGCGCTGCTCACCGGCTGCGCCGTCCTCGGCGGCGACGCCGGATCCGCCGGCATCGTGTCCGACGACGACCTGAGCACCTCGTACGGCCTCGTCCAGCCCGGCGTCCTGACGGTCTGCTCCGACATCCCCTACCCGCCCTTCGAGTTCGAGGAGAACGGTGAGCTGACCGGCTACGACATCCAGCTGGTCGAGGCGGTGGCGGAGGAGCTGGGTCTCGGGGTGAACGTGATCGACTCCTCCTTCGAGGCCATCGAGTCGGGTGCCTCGCTCACCGGCTGCGACGTGAACGCCTCGTCGATCTCCATCACCGAGGCCCGCCAGCGCGTCATGGCCTTCACCCTCCCCTACCTCGACGACGACCTCGTCCTGGTCGCGAAGAAGGGCTCCGGCATCACCGACGTCGACTCCGCGAAGGGCCGTCGGATCGGCGTGCAGGCCGCGACCACCGGCGACGAGTACGCCCAGCAGAACGGCCTGAGCCCCGTGCAGTTCGAGGACGGCGGCATGCAGATCCAGGCCCTCCAGGCCGGCACCGTGGACGCCGCCCTGGGCAACCAGTCCGTGCTGCTCTACTCCCTCAAGGACGACGATCGCTTCGAGGTGGTCGAGTCGCTGCCCACGGGCGAGCAGCTCGGCATGGCGGTCGGCCCGCAGAAGGCGCAGCTCGGCTCCGCCGTGAACCGCGCGCTGCAGGAGCTGCGCAACGACGGCACCGTGGCCGAGCTCCAGGAGCGCTGGTTCGGTCAGGCACAGGAGGACTACCGATGAGCACGCAGGCCCCCGTCTCGCCGGCACCGGCCCTGAAGCCCGGCCGCGCGCGCCGCCGTCGTCGGCTGTCCCTGATCATCCAGGCGGCCGTCTTCGTCCTCGCCCTCGTCGTCCTGGCCGTCCTCATCGACTGGGGCGCGCTCGCCGAGAACGTCCTGAACTTCCCCGCCGTGGCCCCGATGTTCCCCAACGTGATCCTCGTGGGGCTGGGCAACACGCTGTTCTACACGGTCACCTCGTTCGTCGTCGGCCTGCTGGGCGGCATCGTGCTCGCGCTCATGCGTTTGAGCTCGTTCGGCCCGTACCGGTGGCTGGCCACCGCCTACGTGGAGTTCTTCCGCGGCGTCCCCGCGCTGCTGGTGTTCCTCGCCTTCGGCTACGGGGTGCCCTTCGCGTTCGGGGTGTCCTGGCCGATCCCCGTCGTCGTGATGGCGGCCCTGGGCATGGTCTCGGCCGCCTACATCGCCGAGACCCTGCGTGCCGGCCTGCAGGCCGTGCCCCGCGGCCAGATGGAGGCGGCCCGGTCCCTCGGCATGCCGACGTGGCGGGCCATGGTCACCATCGTGATCCCCCAGGCGTTCCGCATCGTGCTGCCGCCGCTCACCAATGAGGTCATCCTCCTGACCAAGGATTCCTCGCTGGTCTACGTGCTCGGCCTGGCCGCGCACGAGTACGAGCTCACCAAGTTCGGCCGCGACGGCATCTCCGCCCTCGACGCCGGCATGACGCCGATCCTCGTGGCCGGCCTGTTCTACCTCGTGATCACCGTGCCGCTGTCCCTGCTGGCCCGCCGGTTCGAGGCCCGTTCGACCAAGAAGGGGCACTGAGATGGCCCAGCAGAACCCCATCACCGGATCCTTCGGCGCGGTGGCCGCCGCGGACGCCGCCGGCGTGCATGTGGCCGGCCTCAACAAGTCCTTCGGCGCCAACCACGTGCTGCGCGGCATCGACCTCGAGGTCGCCCCTGGCGAGGTCGTGTGCCTGATCGGCCCGTCCGGCTCGGGCAAGTCCACCCTCCTGCGCTGCGTGAACCTGCTGGAGAAGCCCGACTCGGGCGTCGTCACGGTCGGTGAGTTCACGGTCACGGACGAGGACGTGGACCTGGACGTGCTGCGCCGCCACGTGGGCATGGTGTTCCAGCAGTTCAACCTGTTCCCGCACCTGTCCGTGCTGGAGAACTGCACCGTGGCCCAGCTCAAGGTGCTCAAGCGGGGCAAGGCCGAGGCGGCGGACATCGCCCGTCGGCAGCTGGCCCGCGTGGGCCTGGCCGAGCTCGAGGACCGCTACCCGGACCAGCTCTCCGGCGGCCAGCAGCAGCGCGTGGCGATCGCCCGTGCGCTGGCCATGGACCCGCAGCTGATGCTCTTCGACGAGCCCACCTCGGCCCTCGACCCCGAGACCGTCGGCGACGTCCTGGCGATCATGCGTCAGCTGGCCCGCGACGGCATGACCATGCTCGTGGTCACCCACGAGATGGGCTTCGCCCGTGAGGTGGCCGACCGGGTCGTGTTCATGGACGGCGGCGTCGTGGTGGAGGCCGGCCCGGCCGCCGCGGTGATCTCCGACCCCCAGCAGCCGCGCACCCAGGACTTCCTGCGCCGCGTGCTGCACCCCACCGAGATCGACCTCTGAGCCTGCCCGCCCGGTGGGCGGGCGCATGCGTGAGGGGCCCCGCCTGGACCGTGGTCCGGGCGGGGCCCCTCAGGCATGCGGCGGGGGCGTCAGGCCTTCTTGCGCAGCTTCTTCAGCTCGTCACGGGCCTCGCGCAGCGCGGCGACCTGCTCCTCACGGGCGGCGTGGATCGCGGCGACCTTCTCGTCCTGGGCGTCGCGGATGGCCTGCACCTTGGCGTCGCGGGCGCCCTCGATGCGGGCGGCGCGCTTCTTGGCGGCCTTGCGGCGCTTGCCGGGGCGGTTGGCCACGGAGTCGGCGGCGATGGCCAGGCCGGAGCCGACCAGGAAGATGTCCTTGGCGACGGCGGTGCCCTCCTGGGACGGGCGCACGCCGTCCGCCTCGGTCATCTCCGGGGTGTTCAGGTACATGGAGAACAGGCCGCCGGAGAACGCGGTCAGGGCGGAGCCGGCGAGCCAGCCCGGGACGAACGGGGCCAGCAGGGCCGAGCCCACGCCGATCTCGGTGGTCACGAGGAACTTCTTGAACTGCTCCGGTGACAGGTTGGCCAGCGCGGGCAGGCCGCGGGCGCTCATGTCGCGCAGGCCCTGGGCCTGCTCCGCGGAGATGCCGCGCTTGTTCAGGCCGGAGTTCAGGATGAACGCGCCGGAGGCCAGGCGCAGCGGAATCTGGACGATGCTCATGGAGTCTTCCTTCCAGTAGGGCCCGCGGCACGCACGTGGAGTGGGGTGTGGCGCGAACGGTCGGTGAGCGGTCTGCACCTCCGACAGTACCAACGGCAGCCCGCTCCCGCCCGCCCGGAGGCGCGGCTGTGCGCGCAGAGCGGACGACGTCGGCGCCTCCACCACGTCGCGGAGGCGGTCGATGATGGACAATGGGGCGCATGCTCCCCCTCGTCGCACCCCTGACCGTGGCCGCCGCCGCGCCCACCGACTACGGCTGGCTCGGCAACATCGTCGTGGACATCATGGAGGCGGTCGGCCCGATCGGCGTCGGCCTGGCCGTCTTCGCGGAGAACATCTTCCCGCCCATCCCGTCCGAGGTGATCCTGCCCCTGGCAGGCTTCACCGCGGCCGGCGGCGCCTTCAGCCCGCATGCCGCGCTGGTCTGGGCGACGGTCGGCTCGATCGTCGGAGCGCTGGCCCTCTACGGCCTCGGCGCGTGGCTCGGCCGCCACCGCATGTACCGCCTCGCGGACCGCATGCCGCTGGTGGACATGGAGGACGTGGCCAAGACCGAGCGCTGGTTCATCCGATACGGCTACTGGACCGTGTTCCTGGGCCGCATGGTCCCCGTGTTCCGCTCCCTGATCTCCATCCCCGCGGGCATCGAGCGGATGAACCTCGCGAAGTTCACCCTGTTCACGGCGCTGGGCTCCCTGATCTGGAACGCGATCTTCGTCTACGGCGGCTACGCGCTCGGGGAGCGGTTCCACGTCGTCTCCGAGTACGCGGACGTCTTCTCCAACATCGTCCTGGTCCTGATCCTGGCCTTCCTCGCGATCTGGGTGGTCCTGCGCCTGCGCCGTGACGCCCGCCGCCGGAACGACCCGGACTGGCGCCCGCCGACCGCGGATGAGATGGCCGCCCGCGTCGAGGCCATCCTGGAGTCCTCCGACCACCGGAAGTGAATCGCATGCACCCCGTCCTGCCCTCCCCCCGCCGTGGCCGCGCGGCCCTCGGCCTGGCCGCCGTCGCCCTGGTGGCGCTGAGCGCCTGTGCTCGCACCGAGCCGCAGCCCGAGCCTGCGCCCGCCACGACGGCGGCCTCCGCCCTGCCGTCCATGGACATGGCCCCGTTCACGGTCGAGGTCCCCTCACACGACCTCGAGCGGGTGCCGGAGGCGAGCGTCGCCGTGCTCGAGGGCGAGGACCCGGACCACCACGGGGCGTGGCTGCAGGTGTCCGGGGCGCCGGCCTGGACGGACGCCATGGCCGGGGCCGTGCGCGACCAGATCGACCAGTACCGCCGGGACACCGACCCGAGCGCGGACCCCCGCCTGGAGATCCAGCCGCAGCTCGCCGTCGTGGCGGAGGACATCGCCGCGGCCCGCCTGCTCGCCACGGAGCGGCGCGGCACGGACTCCGTGTCCACCTCGCACGTGATCTGGTACTCGGCCCGCGAGGACCGCGTGCTCGAGACCGCCGATCTCTTCACCCCCGACGGCTGGGACGCGTTCCGCACCGAGGTGCGCCAGCGCATGGCCAACGACCCGGACGTGATCGGCTCGCGCCTGGACTCGGCGGTCGACGCCCCGGAGCAGGTGGAGAACCGCCGGGTGTGGGACGCGGTGGTCTTCCTCCCGGACGGCAGCCTGATGCTCGAGGCGGACCAGGCGTCCATGGCGCCGGCCGCCGCGGGCGTGCTGACGGTGCGGATCCCCCGGGACACGGCGACCGCCTGGCTGTCCGACCTGGGCCACGTCGCCGCGGACGCCGCCTCCGCCCCCGCCGACCCTGTCACTTATACCCATCTGACGCTGCCGCGGACCGCCTCAGTCCCAGGCCGCTCGGGTTCAGTGTCATTTAGTAAGCCTACATCTTAACGTCGAGATCCATGTCGGACATGA
>NZ_VIGS01000033.1:0-26232 GCF_006704135.1 Micrococcus sp. R8502A1 | reverse complement strand
GCTCGGCGTGAGGCCCTGGCGGTGTGGGTGAACCACTACAACTACCATCGGCCTCATACCTCCTGCGGAGACGCTCCTCCGGCCTCGTTGGCCCCGGCCCGAGTCAACAACGTCATGACCTCTTACACCTAGTCATCGCCTGGGACGCTGTAAGCCCCACCCCGTACACTCGCGTCGTGATCACCGGAACTCTCAAAAACCAGGTTGACCGCGTCTGGGACGCCTTCGCCACGGGTGGCATCAGCAACCCTCTTGAGGTGATCGAGCAGATCACCTACCTGCTGTTCCTGCGTCGCCTGGATGAGGCACAGACGCAAGCCGAGGCCAAGGCGCGCCGCACGAACCAACCGGTGGAGACGACGATCTTCGACGCCGACCACCAGCACCTCCGCTGGCACCAGCTGAAGAACGTCGCCTCGGACGAACTCTTCGCCCGCATGGACCGCGAGGTCTTCCCGTTCCTGCGCCGTCTCGGCCAGCAGATTGGAGGGGAGGACTCCACTTACGCGCACCACATGCGAGACGCCCGCTTCACCATCCCCAACGCGCGCATGCTCGCCACCGCCGTGGATCTGATCGACAAGCTTCCCCTCACAAACCGGGACACCACCGGTGACCTGTACGAATACCTCCTCTCCAAGCTCTCCACCGCGGGACGGAACGGCCAGTTCCGCACGCCGCGGCACATCATCGACCTCATGGTGCGGATGACGGCGCCCACCCCGGAGGACGTGATCGTGGACCCGGCATGTGGCACGGCAGGGTTCCTCGTCGGCGCGTCGGAGTATCTGCGGGAGGAACACCCGGAACTTTTCTTTGACATGAACCAGCGGCTGCACTTCAACCGGCGCATGTTCCACGGATATGACTTCGACAGCACCATGCTGCGCATCGCCAGCATGAACATGCTCATGCACGGGGTGGAGTCCCCGGACATCGCGTACCGGGACTCCCTGGCCCAGGGTGCTAGCGACGGCGACGCTGGCAAATACAGCTTGATCCTCGCCAATCCGCCGTTCGCCGGGTCCCTCGACGCCGAGGGCGTCAGCTCTGACCTGCAGCGCGTGGTGAAGACGAAGAAGACGGAGTTGCTCTTCCTGGCCCTGTTCCTGCGGCTGTTGCAGCCGGGCGGTCGTGCGGCGGTGATCGTCCCGGAGGGGGTGCTGTTCGGCTCGTCTAAGGCCCACAAGGACTTGCGCCGGATGCTGGTGGAGGACCATCACCTGCAGGCGGTGGTGAAGTTGCCTGCGGGTGTGTTCAAGCCCTACGCAGGGGTCTCGACGGCGATCCTCTTCTTCCGCAACGACGGTCCCGGCAGCACGGACGACGTCTGGTTCTACGACGTCCGCGCCGATGGGTTCTCGCTGGACGACAAGCGCACGCCGGTGGAGGCCAACGACCTGCCGGACCTCGTTCAGCGGTGGCAGAACCCGGCAGGAGAGAAGGACCGGCCGCGGACCGCGCAGTCCTTCCTGGTGCCCAAGGCGGACATCGTGGAGCAGGGGTACGACCTCTCCCTGAACCGGTACAGGGAGTTGGAGATCGAGGAGGTCGAGCACCGGGACCCGCTGGAGATCCTCGTCGACCTCGAACAGCTCGACGCCGAGATTGCCGCTGGGACTGCGGAGCTCAAGGGGATGCTGCGGTGAAGACGGTGAAGCTGGGTGACATTGTTTCCCTTAAGTACGGGAAAGCGCTGAAACAGGGTGATCGCCGAGGGGGGCCTGTTGCCGTCGTGGGCTCCAGTGGCGTCGTGGGGTTCCATGATCAAGCCCTCAGTTCGGGCCCCGCGATTGTCGTAGGAAGGAAGGGGTCAATCGGGTCGGTCACCTGGGTGCCCGGTGATGTTTGGCCTATAGATACTGCCTACGAGGCGGTGCCTCTCGGGGAGGGCGTCGATCTTCGGTGGCTGTATTGGATCCTTAGCGCTCTCGGTCTCAAGGGAATGAATAAATCAGCGGCAGTGCCAGGATTGAATCGGGATGATGTGTATCGTCTCTCGATTAGGCTTCCTGATCTCAAGGAGCAAAGGCGCATTTCGGCGATTCTGGACCAGGCTGACGAGCAGCGGTCGCGCCGGCGGGCGCAACTCGAGCGACTGGCTGCTCTTGTCCAGGTGGCGTTCGCTGATCGCGTCCGGGAGGCCGGTCCCGGGCAGCCCCTATCGGAGCTTGCGTCTTTCGTACGAGGCGTCACCTTCAAGCCCGAAGATGTGGCTGAGTCAGGTGTCCCCGTGATGCGTACGAAGAATGTGCAGAAGCGCCTGGACAGTTCGGATCTTATTCGCATCCCGGCAGAGCTCATCAAGAACGAGGCAAAGTATCTGCAAGAGGGGGACACCTTAGTGTCCAGTGCGAACAGCTACAACCTCGTAGGAAAATGCTGTTTCGTTGACTCCCTGCCGGAGCCGTCGGCTATCGGCGGATTCGTTTCAGCGCTTCGTCCCGGCCCCGACGTCGACCCGACTTTCCTCTACGCCTGGTTCAACAGTGACAGAGTCCAAGCGACCGTGCGAAGCTTTGGCAATAAGACGACGAATATCAGCAACCTCGACATCAAACGGACGTTGCAGTTGCGTATCCCGGACGTGTCTCTCAATATGCAGAGAGAATTCGCCGCCGTCGTCGAGAAGATCGACGTGCAGCGAGCGCGTGTCGAGCGGGCACTGGCGTTGGAGGACGAGCTGTTCGCGTCGCTCCAACACAGGGCATTCCGCGGGGAGCTGTGAATCCGGCAGGATGACAGTGGGCGGCTCGGTGGTGAGCTGCCGGAGAGGGTGTTGATGGCAGGCAACATGGACTGGGTGGAGCGGGCGCTCCCCGTTGCTCACGAGGACGCTGCGCAGGCCGAGGGCTACATGAGCACCGACCCGCGCGCGGCCGCGTTCTATGCCCGGCGCTGCGTCGAACGGGTCGTCGAGTTCGTCTACGCCACCCATCGCCTCGAGGACCCGTACAAGACCGACCTCTCCGGCCTCATCAACGGGGTAGCCTTCACCGGCCTGGCCGGACGCCCGGTGGTGGACAAGCTCAACTTCCTCCGTAAGGCCGGCAACAACGCCGTTCACAAGGATTCCGTGCTGGATGCCCGCGCCGCCCTCACCATCCTGCGCGAGCTGTTCCACGTGCTCGTCTGGGCCGCGTTCCACCACGGCCCGCACCCGGAGGCCGTGCCCACCGGTGCGCAGTTCGACCACGCACTTGCCCCGCAGAAGGCCGCCATGAGCGTGGAGCAGCTCGACGCCGTGATTGCCCGGCTCAAGAAGCAGGACGAGGACAACGCCCGTCTCCGCGAGCAGAACGAGCAGCAGGCCGCCGCGTACGAGGCCGAGATCCAGGCCCTGCGGGAGCAGATCGCCGCCGCCCAGGCCGCCGCCACCACCAGCGAACTCCCCGACCTTCACGACTACGACTACGCAGAGGCGGAGACCCGCTCTCTCTTCATCGACCTCCTCCTCGCCGAGTCCGGGTGGCCCCTCGACCAGGCTCGCGACCGCGAGTACCCCGTCACCGGGTTGCCCACCCCCGGCGGCACCGGGCGTGTGGACTACGTTCTCTGGGGAGCCGATGGTCTGCCCCTGGCCGTGGTGGAGGCCAAGCGCACCACCAAGAGCGCGCTCGAAGGCCAGGAACAGGCCCGCCGATACGCTGACGCCCTTGAAGCGCAGTTCGCTCGCCGCCCGCTGATCTTCTACACCAACGGCTATGACCACTGGTTCTGGGACGATGCGGCCTTCGGCGAGGCCGGCGGCTACCCGCCCCGTGAGATTGAAGGGTTCTTCACCGCCGACGAGCTCGAGCGCCTCATCCAGCGGCGTACCGTCCGCCAGGACCTTACGGACGTGCCGGTCAACGTGGACATCGCGGGACGGCCATACCAGCTGGAGGCGATCTCCGCCGTCGGGCAGGCCCTCGCCGCCCGCCAGCGCGATGCCCTGCTGGTCATGGCCACCGGCACCGGCAAGACCCGGACCGCCATCGCCCTCGTGGACCAGCTGATTCGGGGGAACTGGGTCAAGCGGGTCCTGTTCCTCGCGGACCGGACGGCCCTGGTACGGCAGGCCAAACGGGCGTTTGCCGCGAACCTGCCGGACACCGCCGTCGTGAACCTGCAGGACGAGAAGCGCGGGGAGGGGCGGGTCTACACCGCGACCTACCCGACCATGCTCAATCTGCTGGAGCACGACGGGCAGGACGGTGGGACGCGGAGGTTCGGCGCCGGGTACTTCGACCTCGTGATCATCGACGAGGCCCACCGCTCCGTCTATCAGAAGTACGGCGCGATCTTCGACTGGTTCGACTCCCTGCTGGTGGGCCTCACCGCTACACCCAAGGACGAGGTGGACCACAACACCTACCGGCTGTTCCACCTCGAGGACGGGGTGCCCACCTTCGCCTTCGACCTTGAGGAGGCCGTGGAGCAGGGGTACCTGGTGCCGCCGCTGGGGGTGTCCGCGGGGACGGAGTTCCTGCGCCAGGGGATCCGTTACGCCGACCTCTCCGACGAGGAGAAGGCCGAGTGGGACGCGCTGGATTGGGGCGAGGACGGCCCCCCGGACAGCGTGGACTCCGAGCAGGTCAACAGGTTCCTCTTCAACGAAGACACCGTGGACAAGGTCCTGGAGCTGCTCATGGAGCGCGGTCAGAAGGTGGCCGGCGGTGACCGGCTCGGCAAGACCATCGTGTTCGCGAAGAACCAGAATCATGCCGACTTCATCGAGCGTCGATTCAACGCGCGGTTCCCCGAGCTGGGCGGGACGTTCGCACGGGTGATCACCAGCAAGACCGCGTTCAACGACGCACTGCTGGATGACTTCTCCGACTCGGACAAGGCCCCACATATCGCCATCAGCGTGGATATGCTGGACACCGGGGTGGACATCCCTGAGGTGGTGAACCTGGTGCTGTTCAAGGTGGTCCACTCCAAGACCAAGTTCTGGCAGATGATCGGCCGCGGCACCCGCCTGTGTCCCGATCTGTTCGGGCCCGGGCAGGACAAGAAGAACTTCACCGTCTTCGACTTCGGAGAGAACCTGCCTTACTTCAACCAGGATCTCCCCGAGCCGGGGTCCTCCGTGCAGAAGTCCCTTACCCAGCGGTTGTTCGAGGCACGGGCCGGGATTGTGGCGGCCCTGGATGCGCGCGAGGGCGATGGGGAGGCGGGCTCGGCCAGCGTCGTACGCCAGGCCCACGCCACCTGGCTGCACTCCTACGTGGAGGGCATGCCGATGCAGAACCTGCTGGTGCGCAAGCACCGGCGCCACGTGGAGCGCTGGTCCGAGCCCGATGCGTGGGCCGCGGTGACCGCCGAGGATGTCGACGAACTCGCCGACCATGTGGCCGGACTGCCCTCCACGCTGCGTGACCCGGACGAAGCAGCGAAGCGCTTCGACCTCGTGACCCTGCGCTGGCAGTTGGCCACCCTGGACGGTGATGCCGCCCTGGCGGAGCGTTGCCGCAGATCCGTCCAGGAGGTCGCGGGTGCGTTGCTGAGTCAGCTGGCTATCCCAGCCGTCAAGGTGGAAGAGTCCCTGCTGCGCTCCGTTGCGGAAGACCTGTGGTGGGAAGGCGCTGGCGTCGTTGACGTGGAGGCGCTGCGGGAGAGCCTGCGCGGACTGGTGGTGTTCCTGCCGAGGCTGAGCTCCTCACCGGTGTACACGGACTTCGTGGACACCCTGGGGGAGATCGACGAGGTGGTCGTGGTGCCGGCACGGCCGGGCATGAATTGGGAGCGCTACCGCGAGAAGGCCATGGCCTTCCTGCGCGCCGAGGAGGACACCCTGGCGTTGCGGAAGCTCCGCGGCAACCAGCCGCTGACGGCCACGGATCTCGAGGAGCTCGGTCGCATGCTGGTGGCGGCGGGCGGATCTGACCGGCCGGAGCTGGATTGGGTGCGTGAGCACGCCGGCGCCGAGCTGGGCGTCTTCGTGCGCAGTCTTGTGGGGTTGGAGCGGCGGGCCGCGGAAGAGGCGCTGGCCGCGTTCCTGGACGAGGGCAGGTGGACCACGCGCCAGATCCGCTTCACCCGCATGCTCGTGGACGACCTGGTGCGCAACGGCGTGGTGGACCCGGGTCGGCTCTACGAGGACCCGTATCTCGCACTGGGTGGCGTCGATGCCGTGTATCCGCAGGATGCTGCGGACGCCGTGGTGGCCGTACTGGCCGAGGTGCGGGCGCGGGCCGAGGTGGAAGCGGGGAAGGTGGCCTGAGGACGGACTACTTGCGGACGGCGCGCTGAGCGACCTGGGGCAACATCTGACCAATCTGTCTGAGCCCATCCGGACCAGTGATGGCGGCGACTGCGATGATGCCTGCTGTGCCAATGGGCTAGGCCCGTGGTGCTCAGGACCGCACGCATTTGCTCGTGGGCCAGACCGGCGAGGAAACGTTGGTTCTCGAGGTCTTTTTTTCGTTGGCCCGGTCAATGAGTTCATCCACCATCCTGGCCATCCGCCACACCTACAAGGAGTCGGGGCTGCCATCGCGGGCGGCAGCCACGCCGGAGCGGGTGCTCGCCTACACGCGGGAGCAGCACCACGTGGGGAAGTTCCCGAAGGAGCCCGCCCGCCACTGGCTGATCTTCATGGGGGAGGGCGGGCGTCGTTCTCGCCTCACCGCCGTGTACGAGAACCGCGGGGAGGCCGTGGCTGAGCGCACGGAGCGGCACCGGTACTACGACGTTGCGCCGGTGCCGCTGTTGGCCTCCCTCGAGGAGCGCCTGGTGGTGGAGTGGTCCGCAGACCCCGTGAACTGGGCCAAGCGCGGCCCCCTGGCGTCGCGGTTCCCCGTCCTGGAGATCGCCGACCCCACCACCGAGGCGTTCCCCGGCTTCGACCACGTGTTGCTCAGCTACGGGGACCTGCAGTCAATGGTGACCGAGACCCGCTACGCAGGCTGGCGCACCGCCCTGCAGGCCGTACGCGGGATCTACCTGATCGCCGACGAGACCGCGGGCCAGTGCTACGTCGGCAAGGCCGACGGCGAGCGTGGTGTGCTCGGGCGGTGGGAGGCCTACGCCCGTGACGGGCATGGCGGGAACGTCGCCCTCCGGGATGCCCTGGAGCTCGACCCCGCCCAACCGGAGCGGTACACGTTCAGCCTGTTGCGCGTGTTCGGCTCCAATACCCCGCAGGCCCAGATCGACGCCGCGGAGAAGCACTACAAGGACGCTCTGATGACGCGCCGGTTCGGGCTGAACCGGAACTGAACGGACGTCGTTGTCCTGGGGGAGAGAGCGAAGGGCAGACGGGGGGGATGGAATGCCCGCGCCGAGCCTCGGGGAGGAGGACAAGCGCGCCATCCCGGCACTGCAGCCACCGCTGAGTTCCTCGAATGTGACCGCCCACGAGCACACGGGGCACCAGCAAGCCGCCCGCATTGATGTCGTCGCGCGGGCCGAGGTCGTCGAGGCGGGCGGGTCAGGTCTGATGGGCGTGAACGGCCTCCCCGGAACCGGCAAGACGACGATGCTCCGGGGCATCCTGGCGTCCAACGTCGTCGAACGAGCACGCCGATTGTCGGCGTGTGAGAACCCATTCGACGCCCTCACCGAACGCACCCATGAGTGGACCGGCGAGGGCAGGATGCGACGACGGGCGCGCGAACTCCGGCCCGAGGTGGCTGGCCTCGAAAGGGTGGTGGCCTCGGCGAACAACGCGGACGAGGAGAACATCTCCGAGGAGATTCCACATCGGAGCGCCATCAAGGACGGCCGACACGTGGATGCGGACTACTTCGCCTGCCTGGCCACCGCCGCCTTGGGCGGAAGCGGCGGGGGAAGAGGACGCCCTGGGTGAGGACAGCTTGACGTCGGAGCAGCCGGGCGCCTCGGGCCTGGCCACTGCGCCGATGGCAACGGCACCGACTCCGCCCCGCTCCGCGCGCAGGCGGCCGACGAGGGGGTAGTGCTGCTCGGGGTCCTTCCGGAGGGGCCGGGTCGGCCCGGACCGGCCCGGGGCGCACGGGGCGCACGGGGCCGGCCGGACCGGCCTACGGATCGGACGGCTCAGCTCTGGGCCGACTCGACGTCCTCGTCGACCCAGTCGCGGGAGCGTTCCACGGCCTTCTTCCACAGCCGCAGGGCGCGCTCAGCCTCCTCCTCGTCCATGGTGGGCTCCCAGCGCTTGTCCTCTTCCCAGTTGGCCACGAGCTCGTCCTGGGACGCCCAGAACCCCACCGCCAGGCCTGCGGCGTAGGCGGCGCCGAGAGCGGTGGTCTCGATGACCTTGGGGCGCACGACGGGCACGCGCAGCAGGTCCGCCTGGAACTGCATGAGCAGCTCGTTGGCGACCATGCCACCGTCGACCTTCAGTTCGGTGAGGTCCACGCCGGAGTCCGCGTTCATGGCGTCCAGGACCTCGCGGCTCTGGAAGGCGGTGGCCTCGAGCGCCGCGCGGGCGATGTGCCCCTTGTTGACGTAACGGGTCATGCCCACCATGGCGCCGCGGGCCGCGGCGTCCCAGTGCGGGGCGAAGAGGCCGGAGAACGCGGGGACGAAGTAGACGCCGCCGTTGTCCTCCACGCCGGCGGCCAGGGTCTCGACCTCCGGGGCGCTGCCGATCATCCCGAGGTTGTCCCGCAGCCACTGGATCAGCGAGCCGGTGACGGCGATCGAGCCCTCCAGCGCGTACACCGGCTTCTGGTCGCCAATGCGGTACGCCACCGTGGTGAGCAGGCCGTTGTCCGAGTGCACCGGCTCCTCGCCGGTGTTGATCAGCATGAAGTTGCCGGTGCCGTACGTGTTCTTGGCCTGGCCGACCTCGAAGCACGCCTGGCCGAAGGTCGCCGCGTGCTGGTCGCCCAGGATGCCGGTGATCGGCGTCTCGCGCAGCAGCTGCTGGCCGGATACGGTGCCCACCTCGGCGGAGGAGCTGACGATCTCCGGGAGCATGGACATCGGGATGCCCATGTCCGCGCAGATCTCCTCGTTCCAGTCGAGGGTGTCCAGGTTCATCAGCATGGTGCGGGAGGCGTTGGTGACGTCGGTGACGTGTCGGCCACCCTCGCCGCCGCCGGTGAGATTCCACACGAGCCACGAGTCCGTGGTGCCGAAGATGAGGTCGCCGTTCTCGGCGGCCTCCCGGGCACCGTCCACGTTCTCCAGGATCCAGGCCACCTTGGGGCCGGAGAAGTACGTGGCCAGGGGCAGTCCGACGCGCTCCTTGTAGCGGTCCGCGCCGTCGTCGCCGGCCAGGCGCTCGCAGAGGTGGTCGGTGCGGGTGTCCTGCCACACGATGGCGTTGTACACCGGCTTGCCGGTGTTGCGGTCCCACACCACGGTGGTCTCACGCTGGTTGGTGATGCCCACGGCGGCGACGTCGTGTCGGGTCACCTCGGCGCGGGCCAGGGCCTCGCCGATGACCTCGCGGGTGTTCGTCCAGATCTCCACCGGGTCGTGCTCTACCCAGCCGGCGCGCGGGAAGATCTGCTCGTGTTCGCGCTGACCAGTGGACACGATGGCCCCACTGTGGTCGAAGAGGATCGCGCGCGTGGACGTGGTGCCCTGGTCGATGGCCATCACGTAGCGGGGGGTGGTCATGTCCTACTCCTTCGTAGGTGGTCACGGGGGTGTGGGGGTGGCGGGCACGTTCCCGCAGGGGAACGTGCCCGCCGGGGTTGGACGGGCAGACCGCTCAGACGAACAGCGGCGCGGCGAGGCCGGCCAGGGCGGCGCCGACGAGCGGGCCGACGATCGGCACCCAGGCGTAGCCCCAGTCCGAGCTGCCCTTGTGCCGGATCGGCGCGACGGCGTGGAACAGGCGGGGGCCCAGGTCTCGAGCCGGGTTGATGGCGTACCCCGTGGGGCCGCCCAGGCTCGCGCCGATCGCGACGACGAGCAGGGCCACCGCGAGCGGGCCGAGCCCGGAGGGGGTGGAGCCGAAGAGCAGGATCACGAACACCAGGACGAACGTGGCGATCACCTCGGTGACCATGTTCCACAGCGGGTTGCGGATCTCGGGGCCTGTGGCGAAGGTGCCCAGGATCGCGCCCTGGTCCGTCTCCGCCTGGTAGTGGTCGCGGTAGGCCAGCCAGGCCAGGGCCGCGCCGAGGAAGGCGCCGATCAGCTGCGCCGCGAAGTACGCGAGCGTGGTGCCGAGGGTCACGGCGATGCCGGGGGCGTACTCCTCGGCGCCGCTGACGAGCAGGCCGACGGTCACGGCGGGGTTCAGGTGCGCACCGGTCGCGGCAGCGACGTAGACGCCCGCGAAGACGCCCAGCCCCCAGCCGAAGCTGATGAGCAGCCAGCCTCCGCCGTTGCCCTTGGTCTTCGTCAGGACGACGTTGGCGACGACGCCGACGCCGAGCAGGAGGAGGATGGCCGTGCCGGCGATCTCATGCAGGAAGATCGTGCCCATGGACGGGCTCCTTTCCGTGGACGGGGGCGGCGTCGGCAGCTGCGAGCGCGGCGGCGGCGGTGACGTCGTCGTGGGCGGTCTCGCCGCGGAGGCGGGCGGCGACGAGGTCCTTGTACGCCCGGATCTCACCGGCGATGCGCTCTTCATCCCAGCCCAGCTCGGGGGCCACGAGGGACGCGATCTCCGCGGCCGCCGCGACGCCGCGGTCACGGACCTCGGTGGACAGGCGCGTGCGGCGCTCGATGACGTCGTCCAGGTGGACGACGCCCTCGGCCCGGGCCGCGTGGACGATCTCGGCGCGCAGGTAGCGCGGCGCTTCGGCGAGAGGGACGCTCAGGGACGGGTCTGCGTCGATCAGGTCGAGCACGTGGCGCAGCACGGTGCCGTAGCGGAACAGGAGCCGGTCCACGCGGGCCTCGTCCAGGCCGTAGTCGGCGGCGATGCGGTCCGCCTCCGCCTCGATCTCCGAGTAGCCGAGGCCGCCGAGCACGGGGATGCGCTCGGTGAGGCTGGGACGGGTCGGGTGGGTCTCGCGCACCACGAAGTCCACGACGTCCTCGGCCATGGCCCGGTACGTGGTCCACTTGCCGCCGGCCACGGCGGTGAGGCCGGGGGCCACCTCGGTGACGGTGTGCTCACGGGAGATCTTGGTGGAGCCGCCGTCGGACCCGGTGACCGGCTGCAGGAGCGGGCGCAGGCCGGCGTACGTGGCGATCACGTCGTCTCGCGTGAGGTCCTCCTTCAGCACCGCGTTGGCGTGCTCGAGGATGTAGTCGATGTCGTCCGCGGTGGCGGCCGGATGGGCCACGTCCTCCGCCCACGGGGTGTCCGTGGTGCCGATCACCCAGTACTCGTCCCACGGGATGAGGAACAGCACGGACTTCTCCGTCTTGGTGATCACGCCGGTGGCGGCGTCGGCGCGGATGCGGTCGCGGGGCACGGTGATGTGGGCGCCCTTGGAGGCGAGCACCTCGAGGCCGCCGTCGGCCTCGGCCAGCTCCTGCTGCTCCTGGGTCCAGACGCCCCCGGCCAGGATGACGGCGCGCGCGTGCACGTCGAACTCCTCGCCGGAGGTCTCCTCGCGGACACGCACGCCCTGCACACGGCCGTCGTCGCCGCGCAGGTAGCCGGTGACGGCGGTGTAGTTGGCGGCCACGGCGCCGTGGTCCACGGCGGAGCGCACGAGCATCATGGCCAGGCGGGCGTCGTCGAACTGGGCGTCGGCGTACTCGACCGCGCCGACGATCTTCTCGTCATCGAGGGAGGGGAAGGTCGCGGCCATGGAGCGGCGGCTGAGATGGCGGTGCGCGCCCATCGCGCGGCGACGTCCGAGCGACTGCATGGCGTCGTACATGGTGACCCCGGCGCCGATGAAGCCGCGGTCGATCACCTTGTGGAAGAACGGGAAGACGAAGCGCAGGGGGCGCACCAGGTGGGGCGCGGTCTGGGTGAGCAGCAGGTCGCGCTCACGCAGCGCCTCGTACACCAGCTTGACGTCCAGCATCTCGAGGTAGCGCAGGCCACCGTGCATGAGGCGGGAGGAGCGGGACGACGTCCCGGAGGCCCAGTCGCGGGCCTCGACGATGCCCACGTCGAGGCCGCGGGTGGCCGCGTCGAACGCGGCGCCCACGCCGGTGGAGCCGCCGCCCACGATCAGGATGTCGAGGGGGGCCTCCGGGCTGGTGGCCCGGAGGCGGGCGAGGTGATCCTCCCGCGTGGCGGCGGAGAGGGGGACGGTTCGCAGGGTCGGCATGGAGGGGTTGCTCCTTTATCGGTGGAGGCACAGTGTAGTGGCGTGGCTCACGATACCTGGTGTCATATCACGAGATCCGGTATCAGCGCGAGCCGAGGTCCATGATGTCACTCCCGGGTCGCGGGTATGCACGCGTCGGGTACGGTCTCGCGGAACCCGAGCGGCTCGTACAGGGGCACGTTGGCCCGCGTGGAGGTGACCCGTCTCGCACGGTCCCCGGACTGTGGCACCTCACCCTGTTCCGCTGGAACGAGGGCGGAGCGCCTCGGGCGACGCGTGCCCACGGGTGAGGCCCCGCCCCTACACTCCGACCATGGACATCACCGTCGGCGCCGTCGGCCGCGCCTCGCTCTCGGACTGGGAGCAGGAATGCTGCGGTGACCCGATCGCCGTGGGGGAAGTCCACGAGCTGATCCTGCTGCCCTCCCGGGGAGTGAGTCAGGCTGGGCCCCTGGTCTCTGCAGGCTGGGTCGTCACCCATCACGACGACGGCAGCCCCGCCGGGTCGATCCCGTTGCGTCGTGTGCGGGCCGTGGTGAGGGCGGCACACAAGGTGTGGCCCTCGGGGCGGCTCGCCGAGATCGACCGCGTCCCCGGCCACGCTGACCTGACGATCCTTGAGCCAGAGGAGGCCACCGGCCTCGGCTTGGGGGAGGTCGTCTACGTCGGCGCCTACGAGCCGGTGCTCCCCGAGACTCCCCGCCCTGACGAGTGGCTTCTCGACCTGGAGATCCTCGAGGACCTCGGTCCGCACACCTGGTGAGCCTCGCGAGTCCACCCCCTCACGGTCTCGAGCTGCATGGGGTGAGCGTAGAAGTCCGTTCGGCGGCACGGATTGCGCCCGACACGCCGACCTCGGTGCGCATGGATGCGAACGTTCACATCACCGCATCCCCACGCCTCTCCACGATGCGCACGTGGGGGATTTCTCTTTCGCCACGGGGCCCGAGGCGGTTCTTCCGGAGCTGACGTTGCCTTCGTCGTCATAGATGGCCCCTCACCCCCCGGTCGCTCGCGAGCATCGCGTAGACGAGGGTGTCCGTCCACTCGCCCTTGCTCCACAGGTCCTGCCGGTGGTGTGCCTCTCGACGCATCCCGAGCGTCTCGGCCAGTCGGGCGGACGCCGTGTTGCGGGCATCCATCTGTGCCACCACCCGGTGCAGGCCAGACGTCTCGAACCCCAGGTCCAGCAGCGCAGCCGCGGCCTCCCGGGCGAAGCCTTGACCGGCATGCCGCGGATCCAGTGCCCAGCCGATCTCCGCGACACCGCGCTCGCGGTCCGTCAGCCACAGGATCACGTCACCCACGGGGACGCCCGCGTGCTCCACCACCAGGGACACCGCCCCGGATGGGCCGCCGAGGTCGTCCCACGTGATCCGCTTGGCCAGCTTCGCCCGCGCGGTCGCCTCGTCCCAGGGCTCGTCCAGCAGGTGGCGCACCACCTCGGGCTGCGTGTACATCTCCTGCAACCAGCCGAGGTCGTCCTCCCGGTGCGGCCGCAGCGTCAGCCGCGCGGTGGGCAACGGCCAGTCAGGGGCGCGGCCGCCCGCAGCCGCGCCCTCCTTGCGCCCCGCCGGGGGCGGGGCGTCGACGTCGGCGGGGACCGGCGTCGTCGTGCCGGACGCCCAGTCCTGGCGCAACATTGCGTAGGCCACGGACGCGAGCGGCTCGCCGCCGTCCACGGGCCAGCCGCGCCGGTAGTGCGCCTCCTTGACCCAGCCGGCCCGGCGGAAGGTGCGCAGCATGGGGACGTTGTCCTCGCGGGTCTGGCCCTCGAAGCGGTCCACCGCAGGCATCGTCTCGAAGACGTGCCGGGTGATCGCGGTGAGGATCTGCGCGCCGAGCCCGCGCCCGCGGAACCGCTCCGCCACGCGCAGGTCGAACAAGGGGGTGGGGTCCGTGAGGTCCTCCAGGCGCACCACGCCGACGCGGCCGTGCTCGGGATGCTCGATCCAGAAGGTGCGGTGGTCCTCATCCTCCCAGGCGCCGCCATCGACGGCCTTCTCCGCCTCCGGCCGGGTGACGCGCGGGCGCGTGTGGAACGGCCACGCGTTCTCGGTGAGCAGGGCGACGAGCGCGTCCCGGTCGGCGCCTGCCGGGTCGAGTGGAGTGAAGGTGACGTCCATGGGGCCGAGAGTAGGGGAGGGGACGTCACCGCCGCCCGCTACCGTGGCCCCATGCCCACCCCTTTCGCCGACCTCGCCGCGCGCCGCGGCGTCGTCTTCCCGCTGCGCACCGAGCGCCTGACGCTCACCCCGTTCGCCGCCGACGACGCCCCTGCCGTCTTCGACTTCTGCTGCCTCCAGGAGGTCTGGACGTGGACGTCGGGGCGGGCTGGGTCCGCCGCCGAGCTTCGGGAGAGCTACCTCGCCGCCGGCGACCGACTGACGGTCCGCGCGGGCGAGGCGATCATCGGCGTGGGGAAGCTGGCCGTGCAGGACGCGTGGAGCCAGGGCGGCCCTCGCGAGGAGGCCCGCGACGCACAGGCGGAGATCGGCTGGACCATCCACCCGGCCCATGCCGGCCAGGGCTACGCCACCGAGCTCGCCGGCGCCCTGCTGAAGCTGGCCTTCACAGGCCTGGGCGTGCACCGCGTGGAGGCGGAGGCCTTCGCGGACAATGCGCCCAGCCTGCGCGTCATGGAGAAGGTCGGCCTGCGACACGAGGGCACCTTCCGGGAGGAGTCGCTGCACCTCACGCGCGGCTGGGTCGACGGCGTCACCTACGCGATGCTCGCCTCCGACTTCCTCGCGCGAGTCTGAGCTGCCTTACCCGCCCCACCCCATAAACGCCCATGTCAGAGCGGGGGCAACGCGGCGTAGCCGGTGTGCGCCGGCAGGTAGCGCCCCCTTCCGTCCCGCCGCATACCCCTGGGTGGACAACCCGATGCAGACTGTGACCGTCTCCTCCAGGAAAGGACAGGGCCATGGCACTCACCCAGCGCATCAAGGAGCTCCGCACCCGCAACGGGCTCTCCCAGGCCGCGCTTGCGGACCGGCTGCACGTCTCCCGGCAGGCAGTGACGAAGTGGGAGGCGGGACGCGGCATCCCCGACGTGGACAACCTGCGGGCGATGGCAGCCCTGTTCGGCGTCAGCGTGGACCATCTGCTGGACGGCACCGGGGACGGCGCGGCGCCCGCCGTGCTTCGGCATCCCGTGGACGTCGCCTCCCTTGAGCCGTACAAGCCGGCCGGTCGACCCCTGGGCGCGAAGAGTCACCGGGCCGTGCGCGACGCCTTCCCTGACGCGGCCATCTACCCCCTCGCGCGGATGCGGTCCAATAACCGGGTGCAGGAGTTCCTCGAGTGGGGGCTGATGCTCGCCTTCGACACCCCCTACGGACTCTTCGGTCTCAGCGACAGCCTCAGCAACCGGGACGCCTACTACCTGGTGGAGGAGAAGAACCGCCATGTGCTCGCTCGCGTCACGCCCCAGGCCGTCGAGGGCAAGGAGCTGCCGGAACCCGTCGAGGGTCGCACGTTCACCGTCGGGGCGGACCGGTTCCGTCGAACGAGCCGCCCCCTCTGACCTGGCTGGGGCCGGCGCAGTGCTCCTCCGGTCGCTGCCTCGGTTCGGGATGTGGAGGCCGAACGGATCGTGGTCCTGCGTGACTCCGAGGCGCTCGCGACCCTCGGCATCGACCTCGCCGACGCCTGGAGGAGGCCGGTGCGCACGGGCTGATCGACACCCGTCTCGCACGGCCCCCGGGCTGTGGCACCTGACCCTGTTCCGGCGGAACGAGGACGGCGCGCCCCGGGTGACGCGTGCCCCGGGCGGTGTCACTGCTGGCTCTGGAGCATCTCCTCTCTCCGTTTGCGGGGGAATCCCGCACCTGACCCGCACAGAGCCCGGCTTACAGCCGGTTTTCTGTCGAGGCAGGATGGCCCCATGACGCGCCTGCTCTCGGGGGACTCCCTCACGCTCGACCTCGCACCGGAGGACCCCGCCGACCTCCTCGCCCGCCTGCGCGCGGTTGGCGTCGAGATGAACGCGTCCGCCGAGCAGTTGATCGCCGACGCGTGGGTGCGCGTCGACGCGCCGATCCGAGTGACCGTCGTCGAGCGCACGCTCGCCGAGCTCGGCTTGCCCGACGGCGGCACCCTCCCCGAGCTGCGGCGAGCGGTTGAGGCGGCGGGCCTGCGGGAGTGCCCGCCCACCGTCGCCCCGCTGCTGCGCATGGCCACCCTGGACCAGGCGAACGCGCCGGACTCCGTGCTTCGGCACGGCCGCGCGCCCGACGGCTCCGCGCATGTGCTCAGCCCGTCCCTCGGCGACGAGCCCGGCGTGCACCGCGGCCTGTACCTGCGCGTGGTGGACCACGTCCCGAGGCTGCGCGGCTTCACGTGCGATGACCTCCATGTCTTTGGCCCCGAGGACCGCTGGATTCTGGCGCTGTGAGGGGGCGCGGCCGGGTGCCCAGACCGCTCCACCGGCCCGGCATCGGCACGGACTTCTCAGGTGCTACACTGAACCCACTACATCCCCCACGCCTCTCCACGATGCGCACTTGGGGGATTTTTCTTTGCCTGGCGCTGCTTCGTGCCGGAACGGGAGGGTGAAGTGGGACGGACCATGCGGGCACGGGGGTCGGAGACCTTCACGAAGCCCCCTCTCTCCCACGAGCGGATGCTCGAGCAGCTTGAGAGCCGGGGGCTCGTGGTTCCGGACCGGGACCGCGCTCTCCGATACCTGCGGCACCTCGGGTACTACCGGCTCTCCCCCTACACGATCCCCTTCCAGGCGGAGCGATCCACTCACACCTTCACCCCCGGTGCCGAGTTCGACGACGTCCTGGACCTGTACGTCTTCGATCGCAAGCTGCGGCTTCATTGCCTCGACGCCCTCGAGCGTGTGGAAGTCGCGGTCCGCGCAGCCCTGACCGACCACATGTCCACGACCTATGACGACGCGCACTGGTACATCGACGCCGCGCACTTCCGCGACCGACAGCGGCACGCTGACCTCCTCGACGTCGTCCGCCGTCTGGTACGGAGCCGGCTGCTGGGGTTGGCCGAGTCCGGTCATGACCGGATCCACCACCCCTCGGCGCTGGAGCACTACCTGATGACCTATCGGAAGCCGGAGCTGCCCCCGTCCTGGCTCATGGTGGAGTCCCTGACCATCGGGCAGCTGGCGGGCCTGTACCGCAACCTCGCGCGTCGCTCAGATCGTGTGGCGGTGGCGGCCAGCGTGGGGTCGACCGACACGGTGCTCACCTCGTGGCTGCAGGTCTACGTGCGCGTGCGGAACATCTGCGCCCACCACGGCCGCCTCTGGAATGTGGGCCTCGGCGTGACCCCCATGATCCCCAAGTCACCCGCCATCTCGTGGCTCTCCGGTGCCGAGGCCGTTCCCGAGGCGTCCCGCCAGCGTCTGTACCCGGTGCTCGTCTCGCTCCAGTCCCTTCTGGACACGGTCTCGCCGCGCAGCCGCTGGGCCGACCGCCTGTACGAGCTCCTGCATGACAGGCCCGAGATGAACCTCCACGGGATGGGCGTTCCGGTGGGCTGGTCCTCGGATCCGTTCTGGTCTCGTCACCTCCGATGAGCGCGGCCAGTGCGGGAGTCCTTCATCCCAGGGAGACGGCCGCGGCCCGCCGCCGTCGTCGGGAGGATCCGTAGGCTGGCGGCCCATGAGGATCGAAATGGAGAGGTTCCGCGTCCGCGCCGGCAAGGAGGAGCGTGCCCGCGAGTGGATCGCGTTCCTGCGGGAGAACCCCGAGGCGTTCCGCGAGACCGTGGAGCCCGAGCGGATGTACGTGGAGACGATCTTCTCCGAGACCGTCGGGGACGCCCTGTATCTGTGGTGGTACACCCTCCAGGGCGAGGACGGTGCCGAGCTCAGCGACTCCACCCACTGTCTCGACGAGCGCCACGCCGTCTACTGGCGCGAGTGCATCGACCCCGACGAGCCCAGCCTGCTGCTCATTCCCGAGGTGCACATGAGCCCCGAGCGGCTCGAGGATGCCATGCGGCCGCTGGGGAGTGAGGCGGGCGCGCAGAACCCGGCTGACAGCCGGTCCGTCTCCCCGGCAGGGTGACCTCATGACCCCCTCGCCCTTCACCGCGGTCGCTGGCACGTTCTACCGCGCCGTGGAGGCCCGGTTCGTCGATAGCGCCCTTCGCGGCTCCCGCTCCGCCGGTCGGTACTCGCCGCCGGACGCACCCACGCTCTACCTCAGCTCCTCACCGGAGGGAGTGGACGCGGCCATGGTTGCTCACACGGACGCGACCACCCCGCCGCGCGAGCTGCTGACCTTCGACGTCCACGCCGAACGGATCGTGGATCTGCGCGACGCCGAGGCGCTCGCGGCTCTCGGCGTCGACCTCGCCGCCGCCATGGCCCCGTGGAAGCCGGCCGTGGAAGTGGGGGAGGAGCCGTCGTCGTGGGCGGTCCGCCGCCGCCTGGAGGAGGCCGGTGCGCACGGGCTGATCGACCCGTCCCGCACGGCCCGGGCTGTGGCACCTGACCCTGTTCCGGTGGAACGAGGACGGCACACCCCGGGTGACGCGCACGTTGTGACGCGAACGGCTCCCCTCGGACGTTCAATCCCCGCGGCTACTCTGGCCCCATGTCCGCCATCTTCGACCACCTGCGTTCCGACGACGGCGAGCACGTCGGCTACATCGAGATGGTCGGTGACCTCTTCGTGCCGCACGACCTCCTCCACCGACGCCGAGGCGAGCCCATGGAACTGCACGAGGCTGAGGCTGTCCTCGACACGATCGGCTTGCGTGCTCTCGCTGAGGACTGGCTGCTCGACCCGGCCGACGGCATCGGCGAACCCGTGCGGGTGCGCATCCAGGAGGTCACGCGCACGCAGGTGACCATCGCACCCACGGTGGACGGCGCCGTCGGGGAGGTCGCCAAGAGCATCGACCCCGCCGCGAGCATCACCCTGACCCTGCCCGCGGAGCGGCTGCGCCCGGCGGGGTGAAAGGGGGCGCGAGAGGAGCTACGGGGCGTTTCGCGCACCAAAGATGCTCAAAGTTATGGCAAGCATAAGCGAACGATGGTTCATCGCTCCATAACTATGGATACTTATGGCATGGATCTTGGACCTCTCCTCGCCGCGGGCGAGACCCTGGACGTCGAATTCAAGCGACGGCTGGGGAAGGACGACCTCTACCAGGCCGTCGTCTGCATGGCGAACGGAACCGGGGGCCTGATCCTCGTCGGTGTTGATGACGACGGCACCGTCGTCGGGGCGACGGGGGACCACGGCGGCCCTGTGGACGCAGACCTCTTGGCTGGACGCATCCAGAACGGCATCGAGCCACCGTTGAGCGTGGACGTCGAGGTGGTCCCCTGGGAGGGCAAAGACGTGGCGGTCATCACCGTCCCCCAGGCGAAGTCCTCGTTCGTCGGTACGCGCAAGGGGCTGTTCGTCAAGCGCCTCGTGGGGCCGGACGGTCGCCCCGCGTGCATGCCGATGACACCGATGGACGTCCTGCGGGCCGGGTTCGACGGGATCGGGCTGGACTATGCCCGGGCGGAAGCGCGCGGAGCAGAGTGGGCACACCTCGATCCAGGCGAGTTCGATCGGTTCCGGCGGCTCGCCGCCCAGTCCGCCGGCGACAAAGGGCTGGCGGAGCTCGCCGATGCGGAGCTGCTGCGGGCGTTGGACCTCCTCACCCCCGACGGCGGCATCAGCCTCGGCGCGATTCTTGTCTTCGGCACGTCAGAGGCCCTGCGCCGGTGGGCGCCCACCGCAGAAGTCCTCTTCCAGGACTCCCGGCCCCATGGTCTAGAGGTAAACGAAGACCTGCTGCTTCCCCTGTTGAGTGCATTCGAGGAGATCGAGGCGCGCTTGGCACTGCGGAACTCCGTCACACCCGTAGAGGTGGGTCTCGTCCGTGTGGATGTCCCCCTGTTGTCAGAGAGTGTGCGACGCGAGTCGATCGCCAATGCACTGGTACACCGCGACTACGCCGAAGTGGGGCCGATTCAGGTGACCTTCACCGGGGCGACGTTCTCGGTCGCGAGCCCTGGCGGGTTCCCTCGCGACGTCTCACCGGTCAACATCCTGAATCGCTCGGCTCCCCGCAGCCCCGCCCTGGCGAACGTGTTCAAGCGCGCCGGTCTCGTCGAGCGCAGGGGAAAAGGCGTGCAGGACATGTTCGCCTCGCAGCTCCGCGCCGGCCGTGGCGCACCGGACTACGGCCGTTCCACGCAGCGGTCCGTGATCGTCGACGTCCCCTTGGATGACGAGGACAGGGAGTTGCTGATCTTCCTTGCCCGCAGGCAGAACGAGGGTCAGCGCGCACTGACACTGACAGAGCTGCGAATGGTCCACGAGATCAAGCACGGAGGGCCTGCCAGCTCGGCGGATGTGGCGGAGTGGCTTCGACTTCCCGTGGCGGACGTGCGCGGAGCGGCTACCGCGCTCGTCGAGGCCGGCGTCCTGGAGGCGCGTGGGAACGGCCGGGCGCAGCGGTACATGCTGACCGCGCGGTTCTACGAGCTGGCCGAAGACCGAGCCGCCTACCTGCGCCTGCGTCCGGTCGACCGAATCCAGCAGCGGCGGCTGATCGCTGACTACGTCCGCGAGTTCGGGTCCATTACCCGAAGCAAGGCCGCTGAACTGTGCCAGATCGCGCCCACGGCAGCGAGAGCGGTGCTCAAGAGCATGACGGAAGAAGGCCTCCTCGAATTGCGTGGGGAGCGGCGCGCAGCGCACTACGTGCTCCCGGGCTCGTAGCAGTGTGCCCGGCCGCGCGCGCCGAGGCGATCGCGCGGCTCAGCAGTGTCCGTGCACAATGATGGCTCTTACGCAACGATCGATCCATATCGTTGCGTACGATGCCCGTATGGGTACGGATCGGACTACCAGTACGGCCATCGGCTCGGAGGAGCGCCCCTGGACTGCGGACCCCGACGACGCCGGCATCCTTACCCGGCGCGCTCGCGTGCGCGCCTCGGGCCCGTATCGAGCCGCGCTCCCGGCCCGCATCGCCCGACTCGGGCTCGACCTGCCCTCTGATCTGGCGACCGAGGTCGAGGAGGCGACGGCCGCCGTCGTGCGCTTCGATGCTGAGATCAGCCACGCCCTCCCGGGGCTCACGGGAGAGATCGCCCCGATCGACGCGGTGCTCCTGCGCACTGAGTCCGCGTCCTCCTCGCGGATCGAGCACATCACCGCGGGCGCGCGAGCCCTCGCCCTGGCGACTCTCGGCGAACGCACCCTCCCGAACGCAGCGCTCGTGGCGGCGAACGTGAGGGCCATGGGCGCTGCTTCCCGGCTGGCTGCCGACCTGGACGAGCCCGCCCTGCTGGCCGCCCATCGTGCCCTCATGGACGGTCAGGAGCATGCCCGACCGGGCGCCTACCGCGATGCGCAGGGGTGGATCGGGGGCGGGGCGCCCACGCCGCACACGGCGCAGTTCGTCCCGCCCCACCCGGAGCGCCTGCGTGCCGGGATGGACGATCTCTTCGCCTATCTGCGACGCACGGACGTACCCGCCCTCGTGCAGGCCGCCATCGCGCACGCCCAGTTCGAGACCATCCACCCGTTCGCCGACGGCAACGGCCGCACCGGGCGCGTCCTCGTGCACGCCGTGTTGCACCGGGCCGGCGCGATCACCCGTATGGGGGTGCCCCTCTCCGCGGGACTCCTCACGGACACGGCCGGATACTTCGACGCCCTCACCGCCTACCGCGACGGCGACCCCGCGCCCATCGTGCGCCGCTTCGCGCAGGCCGCCCTGGCCGCCGTCGGCAACGGCCGAGAACTCGTCGCGGACCTGGACGAGGCCCTGACCGGCTGGCGCGAGCGGCTCACCGCCCGGCGGGACGCGGCGGTCTGGCGGGCGCTCGCGGTGATCATCGCGCAACCCGCCGTGACTGTGGACCATCTGGCTCAGGCGCTGGGTGTCTCGCGCCCGGCCGCCCAGCGGGCCGTGGACCAGCTTGTCGAGGCCGGTGTGCTGCAGCCGGTCTCCAGCCAGCGTCGGAACCGGGTGTGGCTGGCCACCGAGGTGCTCGCCTGTCTGGACGAGTTCGCCGCGCGTGCGGGCCGGCGGGGTTGACGGGGGCGGTCTACAGGGTTGACCAGCCTCAGTGCCGTATGTAGTGCCCCGGCCATCCGGGCGGGCGTCGGGTTGCGGGCGTCCATCTGCGCCACCACCCGGTGCAGGCCGTACGTCTCGAACCCCAGGTCCAGCTGGGACACCGATCCGGCAGGGCCGGCGAGGCCGTCCTCCCGGTACGGGCGCAGCGTCAGCCGCGCGGTGTGCAACGGCCAGTCAGGGGCGGGGCCGCCCGCAACCGCGTACTCCCCGCGCACCCCTGACCGGCACAGGACTCGGCTGACAGCCGTCCCGCATGCCCGCTTCGACAGGCGCCGGCATCTTATGCCCCTCCCCACCCGGCCCCTTCCGAGTCCGACACAATGCATACATCCATGCATGCATCTGATTATTCTGGCCCGCATGACTCCACTCTCCGACCCCTTATGGGGCAGTCGTGCCACGGCTGCCGGCCGCCTGGCCCACGACGTCGCCTGGCGCATCGTCCGCGGTGAGATCGCCGCGGGGGAGATGCTCACCGAGGTCCAGCTCTCCACGGAGGCCGGCGTCTCCCGGACGCCGGCCCGGGAGGCCCTCCTCCAGCTCGAGCGCTGGGGCCTGGTGCGGCTCCTCCCCAAGAAGGGCGCGGCCGTGCAGGCCCTCACGCCGCAGAGCGTGGCCGACCTCACGGCCCTGCGCGGCCTCCTCGAGTCCACCGCCCTCGCCACGGTCGCCGCGCGGCCCGACGCCGTCGGGCCCCTCATCGCCACGCTCACCGCCAACCTGGAGCAGCAGCGCGCCGCCCTGGACGCCGGCGACCTCGCGGCGTTCTCCGCGCTGGACGTGCGGTTCCACCGGGACGTGATCGCCACGTGCGGCAACGCCGCCTTCGACGAGGTCGTGCGCACCTTCGCCCCCCGCCTGGCCCGCCTGATCCACGCCGCCACCGGCGGATCCGTCGACGTCGCCCGCCGCCTCCTCGATGGGCACGCCGAGATCTGCGCGCAGCTGGCCGCCGGGCGCGCCGCAGACGCCCAGCGCGCCCTGCAGGCGCACCTCGACGCCGCGGGGAGCGGCGTCGTCCCCGGCCTGCCCCCCGTGGGCCCGTCCGAGGCAGGTGAACCCCGATGATCGAGGGTCTGCTGATCCTGCTGCTCTGCCAGCTGGCGGGCACGCTCGTGGCCGACACGCTGCACCTGCCGATCCCCGGGGCCGTGCTGGGCATGCTCCTGCTGCTCGGCCTGCTCGCGTGGCGCCGGCCGGCCGAGGACGCGCCGGTGATGACGGCGAGCCATCACCTGCTCCAGCACCTGCCGCTGCTGTTCGTCCCGGCGGGCGTCGGCGTCGTCGCGGTGCTGGGCCTCATCGGGGAACACCGGGCGCTGATGCTGGTCGGCTTCGTGGTGCCCTGGCTGCTGGGGCTGGTGGTCACCGCCGGCGTCGCCGCCCCGCTCGCCCGCCGCCTCACGGACAAGGAGGACGCACAGTGAACGCCGCCGAACTCACCGATTCCCTCGCGGAGGCCTGGGACGCGCTCCTGCACACACCGCTGTTCGGCATCGCGCTGACCCTCGCCGTCGCCGTGCTCTCCCGCCGTCTGTGGCTCGCCGCCCGGCAGACCGCCCTGCTCACGCCCGTGCTCGTGACGATCGTGCTGGTGGCCGCGTTCCTGGCCCTGACCGGCATCGACTACGAGACCTACATGATCGGCGGCAGCTACCTCACCTTCCTGCTCGGCCCCGCCACCGTGGCCCTCGCCGTCCCCCTGTACCGGGCCGGCCCTGACATCCGGAAGCTGCTGCTGCCGGTCGCCGTCGGGGTCACCGTCGGCTCGCTGACCGCCATGGTGAGCGCCGTGCTGATCGTGCGGATGATGGGCGGGGACGCCGCGCTGGCCGCCACGTTCGCCCCCAAGTCCGCGACGACGCCGATCGCCATGGCGGTGGCCGACGCCGGTGGCGGGATCGTCTCCCTCGCCGCCGTGCTCCCCGTGCTCACCGGCGTGCTCGGCGCCGTGCTCGCCCCCTGGGTGCTCGACCTGCTGCGCGTGCGCGACCCCCGCGTGCGCGGCCTGGCCATCGGCGTGAGCTCCCACGGCATCGGCACCGCCCGTGCCCTCGCCGAGGGGCCGAAGACCGGTGCGTTCTCCGCCCTCGCCATGGCCTGCTCCGGCGTGCTCACCGCCCTGCTGGCCCCGCTGGTGCTGGCGATGACGGGGTGAGGGGCCGGGTGGCCGCCCCCGGCCGGGCAGCCGCCTCGACCCGCTCCAGCCGCGGCGGCGTCCTTACCGTGTCCGCCCCGCCTGCCACCCTGGTCCTCTTCCTTCCCCGCGGGCCGTCCGCCGGCCCTCGCAGGCGCAGTGACGCGGCCCGGTCCTGCGAACGAGAGGACCCCACCCATGATGGGCCCGTCCCACGCGGCCACCGGCGCCGCGGCCTGGCTGGCGCTCACGCACTGGCAGTCGCCGATCGCCGTGCTGCACCTGCCCGCCGAACTCCAGCTGCTCGGCGCCGCGACCACCGCCGGCGCGGCCATGATCAGCGACTGGGACCACCCCCGCGCCACCGTCGTCCACGCCCTGCCGCCCGTGACCGAGCTGATGGCGCGCGGCATCCGCCACGTGGCCGGCGGGCATCGACGCGGCACACACTCGCTGGTGGGGATCGCGGCGTTCACCGCCGTCGCGACGGCGGCCGCCTCCATCCAGGTGCCGGTCGCGGGGCACGTCTACACGCCGGGGCAGGGGGTCATCGCCGCGTTCCTGGCGGCCGTGGCCGCCAAGGCCCTCCGACTGCTCCCGAACCGGGGATGGAGGGCCGCGTGGGCACTCGGCATCCTGGTCGCGGTGTCGGCGACCGTCCTCAGCGACGGGCTGTGGTGGATCCCCGCCTCCGTGGCCGTCGGCGTGAGCGTGCACATCCTCGGCGACGCCCTCACCAACAACGGGGTGGCCCTGCTCTGGCCGCTCAGCCCGGAGCCCCCCGCGCGCCTGTGGTGGTGGCAGTCCTCCGGACGGTTCCGGCTCCCGCTGCTCGGCCGAACCGGGTCCTGGCGGGAGTGGGTGCTCGTCTCGGTGGTCACCGCGTTCACCGTGGTGCGGGCCGTGCGGCTCGTCCCGCTCGCCGCTCGCGGGGTGGCGGCACTGTTCTGAGCGGCGGCCCCGTCATGACGCGATCCGCCGACCGTCCGCGTCCTCGCCACCGGCGGCACGATCGCCCGCGTCGCAGAAGACGAAGTGCGCGTCCAGCGCCGAGAGCGCGTGGTCCCACCCGACCCGCTCCTGCTCGAGCCGCACGTCGCCCTCGGCACGCAGCCGCTCCAGCGCGCGCGCCTCGTCCGAGGTCAGCGTGGCCAGCGCGCCACGGAAGGGCGTGGGATCCGGGACGCACAGGTCGCGGAACGCCTCGAGGGTCCGGACGTCCATGAGCACGCTGCGCAGCTGCGGCAGGCGGGTGCGGTACCGGTGGAGGATCGCGAAGCCGTGGGAGTCCAGGTCGCCCCAGTAGTGCAGCTCCGCGCCCCGCAGCCACGGCAGCACTGTTGCCGCGGTGTCGAAGCCCCGGCCCCACACGGCGACGGCGCCCGGGGCGTCCGGCAGACACAGCAGCGTCTCGCTGTTCTCCACCACGAGCACGCGCGCGGGCGCGATCGGCCACGCGGCGGCCTGCTCCAGCGGGACCTCCAGATCACGCAGTCCCTCCGGGCGCAGGGCCGGATCGAGGATGCGGACGCGCACCGTCGGGTGGGCGTCGACGATCCCGAGACCGCCCTCCTGTGGCGCGTGCAGCGCTTCCAGCAGGGTGCGGTGCGCCCCGAACCACTTCGAGTCGACCCCGCGGATCGGCAGCTGACGCGGCCGCAGGCCCTGCACGGGCGTGGTCCGCAGCCACTCCAGCACCGCGACCACGCGCAGGAAGTCCGGCTCGCTCAGGTCGGTGAGGCGCTGCGCGTGGCGCCGCAGTGCCGCGGCGAGTGTCAGCTCGCGGGGGTCGGCGGCGGCCTCGTCGTCGTCGTCCTGTGTCTGCGGGGCTGACCCCGCCCCACCCGCAGCCGACGGGCCCGACCCTGTCTCTTTTACACCTCTCCGAGCCCACGAGACGGAGCTACCTCTCGTATG
>NZ_VIGS01000032.1:0-26438 GCF_006704135.1 Micrococcus sp. R8502A1 | reverse complement strand
CCCGGCCCGGGCGGGGGGGGGCGCCGCGGCTGGGGGGGGCCCGGCCGGGCCGGGCGCCGGGAGGGGCGGGCGGAGGACGGGGTCGTCAATGCCCCCCCAGAATCCCCCGATTAGAGTGGGGGGCATGCCTCGGCCCCCCCCCCCCCCCGCCTCCGCGCCCGCCGCCGACCCCGCCGATCACCGGGGCGGTCGTGGCGTCGTCCTGGTGCTGGGCGTGGCCGTGACGGCGGTGTCCGCTCTGGCCCTGGTGGCCCTGCTGGTCGCGTACTTCCTGGCGTGGCCGGCGTCCCCGGCGCTGTTCGCGCTCGCGCTGTTCGGCCTGCCCGTCGGCTTCGGCCTGATGCTGCTGCACGTGGTGCTGGGCGCCGTCCGGCGCTCGCGCCCCTGAGCCGTCGGGCCAACGACGCCCCGTGACATCCAGCACCCTTTCAGGGTGTTCCCAGGTCGGGGCGGTTGACTGGGCTCCATGCAGCCTCAGAACCCCGAAGCACGCCTCCTGGTGGTGGACGACGAGCCCAACATCCGCGAGCTGCTCTCCACGTCCCTGCGCTACGCCGGCTTCGAGGTCACGGCCGCGGCCAACGGCCGGGAGGCCCTGGACGCCGCCGAGGAGTTCCAGCCGGACCTGGCCGTGCTGGACGTGATGCTCCCGGACATGGACGGCTTCACCGTGACCCGCCGCCTGCGCTCCGCCGGCCGTCACTTCCCCGTCGTGTTCCTCACCGCGCGGGACGGCACCGAGGACAAGATCACCGGCCTGACGGTCGGCGGTGACGACTACGTGACCAAGCCGTTCTCCCTCGACGAGGTGGTCGCCCGCATCCGCGCCGTGCTGCGCCGCACCGCCTCCCTCGACGACGACGACGCGGCGGTGCTGCGCGTGGACGATCTCGAGCTCGACGACGACGCGCACGAGGTCCGCCGCGGCGGCGAGGTCGTGGAGCTCTCCCCCACCGAGTTCAAGCTGCTGCGCTACCTCATGATGAACCCGAACCGGGTGCTCTCGAAGGCCCAGATCCTGGACCACGTGTGGGAGTACGACTTCAACGGGGACGCCTCGATCGTCGAGTCCTACATCTCCTACCTGCGCCGCAAGATCGACGTCGGCGGCCGCGAGAAGATGATCCACACCAAGCGCGGCGTCGGCTACATGCTCCGCACCGCGGACAAGCGCTGACGTGCGTGCGCGGCTCGACGCCGCGGCGGCCCGCGTCCGCCATCCGCGCGCCTGGCTGAGGGGCGCGTGGCAGGGGCAGTCCCTGCGCACCAAGCTGGTCGTGATGATCGCGGCGCTCATGCTGGCCCTGGTCGCCGTGACCGCCGTGGCGACCGCGGTGCTGTTCCGCCAGGAGGCGGTGCGCCAGCTGGACGAGGACATGGCCGCCAACCGGGACACCGTCTCGATGTACCTGGCCAACGTCGCCCAGACCGGCGAGTACTACATGCCGCAGCTGCCCATCCTGCGCTTCTACGGCGTCGTGTGGGACAACGAGGGCGCGCGGGTCGTCCAGACCCCGGTGATGCCGGGTGCGGACGAGCCGGCCCTGCCGGACATCACCCCGGCCGAGGCCCTGGAGCGCGGCTCCGCCTCCTTCGAGGTGCCCGGCACACAGCCGGACTCGAGCGGCTGGCGCGTGCAGCTGTACGGGCTCAGCAGCGGCGACGGCACCATGGCCGTGGCCCTTCCCCTGCAGAGCGTGACCTCCTCCGTCGAGCGCGTCACCTCGATCGTCGTGACCATCGGCCTGCTCGCGACGGCGGGCACCGTGATCGTGGCCAACCTGGCGGTCCAGCGCGCGTTCCGCACCCTGAACCGCGTGGAGCGCACCGCCGCCAAGATCGCCGCCGGCGACCTGAGCCAGCGCGTGGAGAGCGCGGCGCCCGACACCGAGGTGGGCCGGCTCTCCCGCTCCCTCAATGCCATGCTCGCGCACATCGAGTCCGCGTTCCGGGACAAGGAGATCTCCGAGGACAAGATGCGCCGATTCGTGCAGGACGCCTCCCACGAGCTGCGCACCCCCCTGGTCACCATCCGCGGGTTCTCCGAGCTGTACCGGCACGGCGGGCTGCGCGAGGAGGAGGACGTCGCCGCCGCCATGCAGCGCATCGAGTCCGAGGCCACCCGCATGACCCGCCTCGTGGAGGACCTGCTCACCCTGGCCCGCCTCGACGAGCAGCGCCCCCTCGAGCACGCCCCGGTGGACCTGCTCATCCTCGCGATGGACTCCATGATGGACGCGTCCGTGAACGCCCCGGACCGCAAGGTCACCCTCGTGGGCCCCGACGACGACCGGGCGGCCCCGGCGCCCATCCTCGGCGACGAGAACCGGATGCGCCAGGTGGTGGTGAACCTCATGGCCAACGCCCTGCGCTACACCCCCGCCGGCACCCCCATCGAGATCGCGGTCGGCACGGTCGACCACCTCGGCGGCCGGGCCGGGGCGGACGGCGCGGGCCGCAGCTCCGTGATCGAGATCCGTGACCACGGGCCGGGCGTGTCCGAGGAGGACCGCGCCCGCATCTTCGAGCGGTTCTACCGCGCGGACACCTCCCGGCACCGCGAGACGGGCGGCACGGGGCTCGGCCTGGCCATCGTCGCGGCGATCGTGGCCCAGCACGGCGGCTCCGTCCGGCTGCTGGAGACCGAGGGCGGCGGCGCCACCTTCTCCGTCCACCTGCCGTGGGCGCCGTTCGAGGACGAGGCGGACGAGGACGTCGAGGACGAGCGCCCGTCCGCGCAGGACACCGACGACGACGCGGCCGGTCCGCCCAGCGGCCCCCTCGCCCTGACCGCGCCGTCAGGAGCCGGCGCCAGCGCCGCGGACGCCGCCCGGAGCAGCCGCCTGCTGCGGGCGGCGGAGCGGTTCCGTCGTGCCTCGGCCGAGCGCCGCCGTCGGGCTTCTGCTCCTGCACAGGCGCCCGAGGCCAGCGTCCCGTCCCCAGGCGGGGACGACCCGGCGGCCGGGCGCGACGCGCGTCCCTAGCGTGGTGCCCGGCGGCACCCGCCGCCCATCAGCACTCATCAGAGGGGACAGTCACATGAGCATCGTGCAGATCGACGTCGAGGACCTGCGGGCCAAGAGCGGGGCGGTGGAGGGCTCCATCGGCCGCCTCCAGGCGGAGGTGAGCACCATGGAGGCCAACCTGCGCCAGCTGCAGGACACCTGGCGCGGCCAGGCGGCCGCGAACTTCCAGGGTGTGCTCACCGAGTGGCGCGCCACCCAGCAGCGCGTGGAGGAGTCCCTGGCGGGCATCCGCCGCGCGATGGACGCCGCCGCCACCCAGTACCAGGACGCGGAGACCGCCAACGCCGCGATGTTCCGGTTCTGAGCGCCCGGAACGGTCCGGGGTGCGGCCGGCCGGCCGCGCCCCGGTCCGTGCTTCCTAGAGTGGGGGCATGACCGTCCTGATCGACCCGCCCGCGTGGCCCGCCCACGGCACCGTGTTCTCCCACCTCGTCTCCGACGCCTCCCTCGAGGAGCTCCACGCGTTCGCGCGGGCGGCGGGGCTCTCGGAGCGGGCCTTCGACCGGGACCACTACGACGTGCCCGCGCACCGACGCGCCGAGCTCGTGGCCCGCGGGGCGGTGCCCGTCACCGGACGGGAGCTGGTGCGCCGCCTCGCCGCCTCGGGGCTGCGCGTGCCCGCCCGGAGCCGCGCCGAGAAGCGCGACGTCGTCCTCGCCCGGCGCTGGGCGCGGCTGTTCGAGGGCACGGCGGCGAGCCCGGACGCGGTGACGACGGCGGGACGCGACCTGCTGGCCCGCTGGGCGGAGCCGCATCGGCACTACCACGACCCGGCCCACCTGCTCGCGGTGCTCGAGTCCGTGGACCTGCTCGAGCGGGCGGGGGCGGAGACCGGGCCGGATCCGCGTGCGGTCCGCCTGGCCGCGTGGTTCCACGACGCCGTCTACGTCGGGGACCCCGCCGCGCCCGCCGGCCAGGACGAGGCGGACTCGGCCGCCCTGGCCCGGAACGTGCTCACCGACCCGCGGCTGGCCGTGCCGGCCGACCTCGTCGACGAGGTGGCGCGCCTCGTGCTGCTCACCGCCGCCCACGACCCCGCCCCGCACGACGCGGCCGGGGCGGTGCTCTCGGACGCGGACCTCGAGGTCCTCGGCCGCTCCCCCGAGGCCTACGCCCGCTACGTGGCCGCGGTGCGGCAGGACTACGCGCACGTGTCCGACGCGGACTGGACCCGCGGTCGCGGCGCGGTGCTGGACGCCCTGCTGGACGCCGAGCGGCTGTATCGGACCGCGCCCGGCCGAACGCGCTGGGAGGCCGCCGCCCGCCGGAACCTGGCGGCGGAACGGGCCGCGCTGTCGGCCTGAGCGCACTGCCCCGGTGCTGACCCGGGACGCGGCGAGGCCCGCCTCCCCGGCGGGGAGACGGGCCTCGCAGGCTGGGCGCCCGACCGGGCCGGGCCGGCTCAGCGGCTGATCACATCATGCCGCCCATGCCGCCCATCGGGTCCATGCCCTCGGCGCCGGCGGCGGCATTCTCGGGCTTGTCCGCGACGACGGCCTCGGTGGTCAGGAACAGGCCCGCGATGGACGCGGCGTTCTGCAGGGCCGAGCGGGTCACCTTCACCGGGTCGTTGATGCCGGCGGCCAGCAGGTCCTCGTACTCGCCGGTGGCGGCGTTCAGGCCGTGGCCGTCGTCGAGGGTCTTGACCTTGTCGGCCACGACGCCGGGCTCCAGGCCCGCGTTGAAGGCGATCTGCTTCAGCGGGGCCTCGATGGCGACCTTGACGATGTTCGCGCCGGTGGCCTCGTCGCCCTCGAGCTGCAGGCCGCCGAACGCCTTGGCGCCGGCCTGGATCAGGGCCACGCCGCCGCCGGCGACGATGCCCTCCTCCACCGCGGCCTTGGCGTTGCGCACGGCGTCCTCGATGCGGTGCTTGCGCTCCTTGAGCTCCACCTCGGTGGCCGCGCCGGCCTTGATGACGGCCACGCCGCCGGCCAGCTTGGCGAGGCGCTCCTGCAGCTTCTCGCGGTCGTAGTCCGAGTCGGTGTTCTCGATCTCGGAGCGGATCTGGGCCACGCGGCCGGCGATCTGCTCGGCGTCGCCGGCGCCCTCCACGATGGTGGTCTCATCCTTGGTGATGACCACCTTGCGGGCGGTGCCCAGCAGGTCGAGGGTCGCGTTCTCCAGGGACAGGCCCACCTCGGAGGAGATGACCTGGCCGCCGGTGAGGATGGCGATGTCGGCGAGCATGGCCTTGCGGCGGTCGCCGAAGCCCGGGGCCTTCACGGCCACGGACTTGAAGGTGCCGCGGATCTTGTTGACCACGAGGGTGGCCAGGGCCTCGCCCTCGACGTCCTCGGCGATGATCAGCAGCGGCTTGCCCGACTGCATGACCTTCTCGAGGATCGCCACCATGTCCTTCACGGAGGAGATCTTCGAGTTGACGATGAGGATGTAGGGATCCTCGAGGACGGCCTCCTGGCGGTCCGCGTCGGTCACGAAGTAGCCGGAGATGTAGCCCTTGTCGAAGCGCATGCCCTCGGTGAGCTCGAGCTCGAGGCCGAAGGTGTTGGACTCCTCGACGGTGATGACGCCCTCCTTGCCGACCTTGTCCAGGGCCTCGGCGATGAGGGAGCCGATCTGCTTGTCCGCGGCGGAGATCGAGGCGGTGGCCGCGATCTGGTCCTTGGTCTCGATCTCGCGGGAGGCGGAGAGCAGCTCAGAGGTGACGGCCTCCACGGCCTTCTCGATGCCGCGCTTCAGGGACAGCGGGTCGGCGCCCGCGGCCACGTTGCGCAGGCCCTCGCGGACCAGCGCCTGGGCCAGCACGGTGGCGGTGGTGGTGCCGTCGCCGGCGACGTCGTCGGTCTTCTTGGCGACCTCCTTGACGAGCTCCGCGCCGATCTTCTCGTACGGGTCCTCGAGCTCGATCTCCTTGGCGATGGAGACGCCGTCGTTGGTGATGGTGGGGGCGCCCCACTTCTTCTCCAGCACCACGTTGCGGCCGCGGGGGCCGAGGGTCACCTTCACGGCGTCGGCCAGGGCGTTCAGGCCCTTCTCCAGGCCGCGGCGGGCCTCTTCGTCGAATGCGATGGTCTTGGCCATGTGCAGGTCCTTTCTGGACGTCGGCTTCCTACTGCTGGTGGCTGACCCGCCCCGATGCCCGCGACGGACGGCCCTTGGGGGCCTCACCGGTGGACAGGTCCTCCTCCACGGCGCCGGACCGACCGGGGTACGGCTGGCAGTCGCGCCTTCGGAGTGCTAACCCCATTATGAGCACTCGCACCGGGAGAGTGCAAAGGGTCCGCGGTGCGGGGCCCGCCCTTCCGCGGACGGCGGACGGCCCCCGACAGCACGCCTCGGGAGGCGCCCCGCCGGGGGCCGGAAAGGGTGCGCGGCCGGAACGGCCGCACGACGGGCGGATCAGCCGGTGACGACCACCGCGACGCCGTTCACCTGCAGGTTCGGGGTCTGCAGGACCGGGAAGCCGAGCTCCTTGCCGACCGCCTCGGCGGCGGCCTGGTTGGCCGAGCCGTTGTACAGGACGGTGGAGGACTGGATGCCGTAGCCGCTCCAGTTCTTCGCGTCCACCGAGGTGTAGCCGGCGCTCGTGAGCCGCTGCGCGTAGGAGGCGGCGAGGCCCTGGGTGCGGGTCGCGTTGTACACGGTGACGTGGGTGCCGCGCACGGCCGCGGACTGCGCGGCTGCACGAGAGCTCGACGCGGCCGCAGACTGCGCGGCCGCACGGGAGCTCGACGCGGCCGCAGACTGCGCGGCCGCACGAGAGCTCGACGCGGCCGCAGACTGCGCGGCCGCACGGGAGCTCGACGCGGCCGCGGACTGCGAGCGCGAGGCCTCCGCCGCGGCGGCCGAACGGGACGCGGCGGCGCGCGAGGACTCCGCCGCCTGGACGGCCGCCGCCGACCGGGACGCCTCTGCGGACTGCGCGGCGGCCTCGGAACGCGAGGCCTCCGCCGCCTGTGCCTCGGCGGCGGCACGGGACGACTCAGCGGCCTCCGCGGCGGCACGGGACGACTCGGCGGCCCGGGACGACTCGGCGGCCTCTGCGGCGGCCGCCTCCTGCGCCACCCGCGAGGACTCAGCCGCGGCCGCAGCCGCGGAACGGGACGCCTCCGCCGTGTCCTCGGACGGGGTGGCGGACTCGGTCGCGGATGCAGTCGACACCGACGCGGAGGACGCCGAGGAGGACTCGGACGACGCCGACGTCGACGTCGACGGCTCGACCGCCGGGGCCGTCGTCGAGCTCTCGGCGGCGACGGGCTCGGAGCGGTCGCCGGTGAGCCACGGCAGGACGACGCCCACGAACAGGCCGGCGAGCAGGACGAGGCCGGCCACCCAGAGCAGCGGGCTCAGGCGGCGACCCCCGCCCGCGGCGGTCGCGCCGGCGGCGGCGAAGGACTCGCGGTGCGCGCCGCGCTGGTCCGTGTACTCGGGGACCTCGTCGAAGCGGTCGGGCTGGTAGGCCATGGGTCAGTTCTCCTGGCGGGAAGCGGGCGTGGACGGCGCCGGATCCGCGGGTCCCCTCCGGGCCCGGCTGCGGGTGCCGCGCTTGCGCAGCAGCCGCGTGACCAGCAGGGGTCGGTAGGCCAGGGCGGCCTCACGGTCCAGCAATCCGTTCAACACCTGATAATAGGCGGTCGGAGACAGCCCCAGACGCTCTCGGACGGCGTGGTCCTTGGCCCCGCCGTACCGCCAGGTGGCGGCCTCCAGGTCCAGGACCGCACGCTCCAGGTCCGTCAGCTCGTCCCGTCGCGCCCGCGCGCGGGCACCCTCGTCCGGGGCCGGATCGGGCGAGACGGGCGTGGGGTGGGACATGGCGGCCACTGTACCCACCCGGTCTACCCTCGGGGCATGGAGTTCATCGCGCCCCTGGATCCGGGCTGGGAGGCGGCCCTCGCCCCGCAGGCCGCCGCGTTCGAGCAGGTCGGCGAGGCCCTGCGGGCCCGCCGGGCGGCCGGAGAGCAGGTGCTGCCGGCGCCGGAGCACATCCTGCGGGCGTTCCGTCAGCCGTTCGCGGACGTCCGCGTCCTCGTGCTGGGCCAGGACCCCTACCCGACGCCGGGCCATCCGATCGGCCTGAGCTTCGCGGTGGACCGCCACGTGCGGCCGCTGCCCCGCTCCCTGGCCAACATCCACCGGGAGCTGCACGACGACCTCGGCATCACCCCGCCCGCCCACGGGGACCTCTCCGCGTGGACGGACCAGGGCGTGCTGCTGCTGAACCGCGCCCTCAGCGTGCGGGCCGGCGCACCCGGCAGCCACCGCGGCCTCGGCTGGGAGCAGATCACGGAGGCCGCGGTGCGGGCCCTCTGCGCGCGCGGCACCCCGCTCGTGGGGCTGCTGTGGGGAGCCGACGCGCGGCGCATGGCGCCGCTGCTGACGGCGGCGGGGGCCGGCGTCGTGGAGTCCCCGCATCCCTCGCCCCTGAGCGCCCACCGCGGGTTCTTCGGCTCCCGGCCGTTCAGCCGGGTGAACCGGCTCCTCGAGGCGGCCGGCGCGGCCCCGGTGGACTGGCGCCTGCCCGACTGAGCCGGGCCGCCGGTCAGCCGCGCTGGTGCATCACGAGCTCGGTGGGCAGCAGCGTGCCCATCCGGTCGGTGATCGGCTTGGCCAGGGTGTTGCCGAAGGCGACGCCGGCCGCGATCGCCACGACGATGACCGCGGCGTTGAACAGTCCCTCGACGCCCAGCAGCGTGGCCCCGGTCTCCACGGTGAACCCGTAGACGGACCGGAACATGGTGAGTCCGGGAAGCAGGAACAGCATGGACGGCAGGACGATCACGAGCGCCGGGGCTGCGAGCCGCTGGGCCACCAGGCGGCCGAGGAACCCGACCGCCGCCGCGGCGACCGCGGGCACCAGCCGGTCGCTGACCCCGATCTGCTGTGCGGCCAGGTACGCGCCGAAGCCGGCCCCGGACACGAGACCGCAGGCCAGGATCTGGGGCCACCGCGACTGCTCCACCACCGCGTCCGCCATGCCCGCGGCCATCACGAGGCCCAGCAGCAGCAGCGGCGGATAGCTCAGCGTCCCCGCCTCGGCCAGGTCCAGCTGTTCGAATCCCACGAGATCCCCGATGCCCACGGCGATCATGATCCCGGCCATCACGCCGGCGAACACGAGCAGCGCGGAGAGGAAGCGGCCCGCGGCGGTCACCGGGAAGCCGTGGATGGCGTCCTGCACCGCGGTGACGAACCTCGCCGTGGGCAGGAGCATCATGATGCCGCCGGCGATCACCAGCGCCGGGTTGACCGGCAGGTCGAGGGCGTGGGCCATCAGCGCGATCACCGTGGCCGTGATCGCCCCGAACATCGTGGAGAAGATCTCCGGGAAGCGCGCCTTGTCCGCCTGGACCTTGAGCCAGAAGACCAGCCAGGTGGAGACCATGCCCAGGGCCGCGCCCGTCCAGGTCCCGCCGATGAACGGCACGAAGCAGGCCACGAACACGCCGGAGAAGAGGACCTCGAAGACGGCGGGGAACGGCTTGGGCTGATGCCGGATCTCCACGAGCCGGCGCTGGGCCTCGGCCCGGTCCACCTCGCCCGCGGCGATCTCCTCGACGAGCCGGTGGACGGCCACGAGCCCCTCGAAGTTCACCGAGGACGAGCGGACCACCCGCTGGAGGGTGAACGGGGCCTCGCCGCGTGAGGAGTCGGGCGCGTAGTTCAGGGAGATGGACTGGTTGGTCAGGTCCACCTCGGTCTCGAGGATCCCGTAGGCCTGCGTGGCCACGATGATCGAGGTCTCCACGTCCAGCGAGGCCGCGCCGAAGCTGAACATCGTCTCGCCCAGCTTGAGCGCGAAGTCCAGGGTCGTGCGGGCCTCAAGGGCCTGCGCCTCCGCGCGGCGCTGCTGCAGCGTGGAGTGCATGCGGCGCCCGTACGGCGAGGAGTGCAGGCGGTCGGCCAGCACGAGCGCCTGCGTCGGCAGGTTCTCGACGAAGACCTCGCGGGAGCGCCGGCCGCGCCGACGCCCGCGCTTCTCGGGCGGGCCCACGGGGACCACCGGGTCCGGGACGGTGATGTCCGGCGCGGGGATCACGTCCGGGGCGGGCAGGGCGCCGTCGGCCTCCGCGGGGGCCAGGACGGAGGTGGGCACCTGCTCGGACAGCGGCGGCTCGGTCAGGGGCGCGTCCGCGGCCGGCTCCGGCAGCGTCTCCTCCGGCTCGGCCGATTCCTCCGGCTCCGGCGCCGGCGCCGGGACCGGATCGGCGGCGGCGGGGCGGACCACGGGCGGCAGCGGTTCGGTCGGCTCGACGGCGACCGCGGCCGCGGCCGGGTGGGCCGACTCCGCCGGGTCGAGGTCGAGCAGGCCGGGGTCCTCCGGGTCGATCGCGAGGTCGCCGACAGCGGCGGCGTCCTCGGCGCCGGCCGGGCGCAGCACGGGGATGAGCGTGGGGACGGCCGGGGGCTCCGCGATGCGGGGGTCGAACCGCGCCGGCTCCTGGGTGCCCTCCTGCTCCATGCGGCTCACCCTCTCCTTCCGTATGCGGGCGCTGGACGCGAGACGGCGGTGGGCCGAGCCCCGCCGACGCGTCCATCCAACCACGCCGACACCTCCCCCGCCGGGGCCTTCGGCACCGCGGCCCGGGGATGCGAAAGGGCCCTCCCGGAGGAGGGCCCTGCTGCGGTGGATCTTACTGGACTCGAACCAGCGACCTCTCGCGTGTGAAGCGAACGCTCTAACCAACTGAGCTAAAGATCCGGGCGTCGCCCCATGGGGGTGACAACTCGAAGAACGATACCTCAGGCGGCGTCGCCTGTCCACCCGGGCGACGGCCGCCCCGCGCACGGCGGAGCGGCCGTCGAGAGCCGACGAGCACGTCAGGCGTCGGTCAGCGTGGCGCCGGGCTCGAAACCGCCCTGGGCGACCAACGAGGCCCCGGCGCCCGGGGCGGGCCCCGGTCAGGAGCTGCCGCCGAGGGAGGAGACCGCCCTGGTGGCGTCCGCCAGACCGGCGCCGCAGCCTGCGTAGCAGGTCACCGGCATGGACCGGGCCGTGGACGTGAGGGTGGACTCGACCTGGGCCGGGGTGAGGCTCGGCTGCGCGGCCAGCAGCAGGGCGGCCAGGCCCGCGACGTGCGGGGTGGCCATCGAGGTGCCGTTGTAGGCGGCGTGGCCGGCCGTCGTCGGGGTGGTGGCGCCGTTGTTCACGGTCGAGATGATGTTCGCCCCCGGAGCGGTCACGTCCACGGCGGAGCCGTAGTTCGAGAACGAGGCGCGGGCGCCCTGCGAGGTGGAGGCGGCCACCACGACGGTGTTCTGGCAGTTGGCCGGGCGCACATTGGCGGCGGGCTGGTTCTCGTTGCCCGCGGCCACGACGACGGGCACGCCGCGGGAGACGGCCGCGTTGATCGCGTTCTGGTAGGTGGTGCCGCACATGCCGGAGCCACCGAGGGACATGTTGATGACGTCCGCCGGGTTCGGGTTGGCCGGCACGCCCGCCACCGTGCCGCCGGCAGCCCACACGACCGCGTCGGCGATGTCGGACAGCGAGCCGCCGCACCTGCCGAGCACGCGGATCGGCTGGATCTTCGCGTTCGGCGCCACACCGACGACGCCCTGGGAGTCGGCCACGGCCGCGACGGTGCCCGCCACGTGGGAGCCGTGCCACGAGGAGTCGGAGGCACCGGCGGTGCCGCACTCGCCGGCGGCGTACCAGTCGCCCTCGTCACGCGGATTGGAGTCGCGGCCACCGCCGTCGCGCGCCGCCCTGCCGTCGGAGATGAAGTCGTAGCCGGGCACGACGTTGCGGTCGAGGTCCGGGTGGGAGGTGATGCCGGTGTCGATGACGGCCACGGTCGCACCGGAGCCCGTCGTGCGATCCCACGCCCCGGGGACCCGCATGCCGTGGCTGCCGGTGAAGCCCCACTGCTGCGAGTAGAGGGCGTCCACGGGACTCAGGCCGGTGGCGGTGAGGAGCGCGTCCGGCTCCACGGCCTCGACCGCCCCGGAGGCCTTCAGGTCGGCCATGAACTTCGCGGACTCGGCCTGATCCAGCTTGCGGTCCGCCTTGACCACGCGGGAGCCGAGCGCGGTCTCACGCAGCTCCTTCACGGAGACGCCGGCCTCCTTCGCGGCCTTGCCCCAGGCGTTGGCGCGGCCCTTCGCGTGGGCGTTGGCGGCGGTCTCCTTGTAGGTGACGATGAAGGAGTCGTAGCCGTCGGCGCTCGGGTCCTCGACCTGCGCCGCCGCCAGGGGTGAGGCGGCGGTCGGGCTCGCTGCCGGTGCGGCGGGGGCGCCGCCGGAGGGGGCCGCGAGCGCGGGGGACGAGGTCAGGGTCCCGCCGGCGAGGACGGCGCCGGCCACGAGGGCGCCGATGCGGCGGCGGGTGCTGCGGGGTGTGGAGGACTGCACGGGATCTCCTCGGAGTTCTGGGTCACCGGATGCGGGCGCCCGAGGGGCTCGGGCCAGGGTGACTGAGCTCACGGTAGGGTCACGATTCCGTCACGGCGAGGCCGCGGGCCGAAGTCTGGCGGATGGTCGAGGCATCTCTCGCGGTTCCGCCAGCCGGGCCGGGCGGATGGTCGGGGCGCGCACAGCGGCACCCCAGCGTCGGCCCGCGCCGGACACGACGACGGCGCCGCGCCCTCCCGGCGGAGGTGCGCGGCGCCGTCGGGCCCGCGGTGGGGTGGAGCCCCCTGCCGGATTCGAACCGGCGACCTGCTGTTTACAAGGCAGCTGCTCTGGCCAGCTGAGCTAAGGAGGCCGGCGGCCGGCGCCCGGGGGCGCCGCGGCCGACCCTCCCAGCGTACAAGGCCCGGGCGGACGGCACGGGGCGCCCCCTGCGTGGGGACGCCCCGCGGACCTCGGCGACGGGTCAGCCGGGTCAGCCGGCGATCTTGGCGCCCGCCCAGTCGGCGAAGGTCTTGTCCTCGCCGTCGAGGGCCCAGTTCTTCCCGTCCACGAACACGGTGGGGGTGCCGGCCACGCCGGCGACGCGCGCCTGGCGGGTGGTGTGCTCGACCGCGGAGCGGAACGTGCCGTCCTCGACGCAGGAGGCGATGTCCGCGCCGTGCTCCTGCGCGAGCTGCGTGATCGCCGCGTTGTCCAGGCCCTTGCCCTGGTGCTCGTCGTAGGCGGCGAACAGGGCGGCCACGAAGCCGTTGTAGGCCTCGGGCTTCTGGTCCGCCACGCAGTACGCGGCGTTGGCGGCGCGGGCCGAGTAGTTCTGGTTATTCGGGGCGCTCAGGTAGTCCACCATCCGGTACTCGACCGTGGCCTCACCCTGCTCGAGCCACTGCTCGATCTGGTCCGCGTTGGTGGACTCGAAGTCCGCGCAGTGCACGCAGTTGAAGTCCGCGTAGAGCACGATCCGCGTCGGCTCGCCGTCCGCCCGGGCCTCGGTGTTCGGCAGGGTCTCGGGCTGGGAGCTCGCGGACTGCTTCGGCACCTCGATCTTCGAGGGGTCGACCTCGCGTTCTCCCGCGCCCTCCGCCAGGGCCGTGGCCGAGGCCAACTCGATGCCGCCCTGCTCGTTCGCCACGGCGGGGATGGGGCCGGCGGTGGCGGCGTCGTCGCCGTTGCGGTTGAGCACGAACGCGACGACGAGGCCGATCACGAGCACCACCGCGAGGACCGAGCCCCAGATGACGCCGGTGCGGCGGCGACTGTCCTTCCTGCGCTGCTCCTCCTGGATCTGGCGGGCACGCGCACGAGCGTCCGTCGCCGAGGTGTGCGAGCCTGACATGTTCCGGGCCAAGGGTCCTCCTCGTGGGGCAGTCGGTCCGGGTCGAGCACCGGAGCCGGCGGGCAGCGGGCGCGCCGCGCCAGGCGAGCATAGCGGCCCTGTCTGGAAGGATCGTGACCATGGACACCGCCGAGACCCCCTCCCCCGTCGATCGACTGACCATCACGGGCGCCCCGTCGGGGGACGCGACCGAGGACCCGGCGACGTCTCTGCTCGCCCTGCCCTGGGTGCTCCCCCTCGACATGTGGCCGCGTGAGGTGCTGGCGGCCCTGCCGCGGGGCATCTCCCGTCACGTGGTGCGCTTCGCCCGGATGGGCGGGGGCATCGTGGCGGTGAAGGAGACCACCGAAGAACTCGCGTTCCGCGAGTACCGGCTGCTGCGCCGGCTCGAGCGGAGCCCGGCGCCGTCGGTGGTGCCGGTGGCCGTGGTCACCGGACGCACGGAGGACGACGGCACGCCCCTGCCCGCCGCCCTCGTGACCCGGCACCTGCGCTTCTCCCTGCCGTACCGCGCCGTGTTCTCGGAGCGCCTCGAGCGCCGCACCCTCGTGCGGCTCATGGACGCGCTGGCGACGCTGCTCGTGGAACTGCACCTCGAGGGGTTCATCTGGGGTGACGTCTCCCTGTCCAACGTCCTGTTCCGGCGGGACGCGGGCGGGTTCGCCGCTCACCTGGTGGACGCCGAGACCGGCGAGCTGCGGGAGCGGCTGTCCAACGGCCAGCGCGAGCACGACCTGGACGTGGCCGCCGTGAACGTGGGCGGCGAGCTGCTGGACCTGCAGGCCAGCGGGCTGCTGGACCCGGAGGTGGACCCCGTCACCACGCCGGACCTGCTCGTGGCCTCCTACCGCCGGCTGTGGGACGAGCTGACCGAGCCTCTGCTGTTCCCCCGCGCCGAGCCGTGGCGCCTGGACCGCCGCGTCCGCCGCCTGCAGGAGCTCGGGTTCGAGCTGGCCGAGTACTCACTGCGCGCCGCCGACGCCCCCGGGATGATGATCGCCCGGCCCGTCGAGATCCACGCGGGCTACCACCGCCGTCGGCTGACCCGCCTCACGGGACTCGAGGTCCAGGAGAACCAGGCCCGCCGGCTGCTCGTGGACATCGAGGCCGCCCGCCGGGAGTGGGACCCGTACATGGACATCGAGGCTGCGGCGCACCGCTGGGTGGTGGAGGTGTTCGACCCCGTGGTCCGCTCGGTGCCCCTTGAGCTGCGAGCCAAGCTCGAGCCCGCCGAGGTGATGCACCAGCTCCTCGAGCACCGCTGGTACCTCTCCGAGGCCCGCGGCCGGGCCGTGCCCCTGCAGGAGGCGGTGGACTCCTACGTGGACACGGTGCTGCGGGCCCGCCGCGACGAGGACGCGGTGGCACTGCACCCCACGACCACCATGCTGCGCGCCGTCCCGCCTGCGGACGCGGACTGACGCCGGACACGGCTCAGCGGCGCAGGAGCAGGAAGCCGGGGGCCGGGACCGCCGCCGGCACCGTGCCGGGGCCGAGCGGGCCGTGGTCGCCGTGGCCGGCGAGCAGCTCCGCCCGCGTCAGGTCCGCGGGCACGGGAAGCGGCTCCGCGCCGAGGGCGACGAGCAGGACGACGTCGGCGTCCTCGCCGGCGCGGGTGAGGCGCACGTGGCGCCGGGCCGCGTCCACCTCGGCCCGGACGCGGTCGCGGCGAGGGTCGGTGAACTGGGGCAGCGTGCGGCGCAGGCCGATCAGGGTGCGGTAGGCGGCGAGCACGCGCACCCCGCGGCCCTGGCCGTCCGTGCCGCCCGCGGCCTCCGCCCAGTCCAGCACCGCCGCGTCCCGCGTCGCGGGGTCCTGCGGGTCGGGGACGTCGGCCGGGTCCCAGCCGTGGGCGGCGAACTCGCGGCGTCGTCCCTGCCGGACGGCGTCCCCGAGCTCGGGCTCGCGGAACGAGGTGAAGAACGGCCACGGCGTCGAGGCCGCGAACTCCTCCCCCATGAAGAGCATCGGCACGTGCGGGCCGGTCAGCAGCAGGGCGGCCTCGGCCGCGAGCGCACCCTCGGACAGGGCGGCAGCGGTGCGGTCGCCGCCGGCACGGTTGCCCACCTGGTCGTGGTTCTGGATGCTGGCCACCCACGCGTGGTTGGGGACAGCCTCCGGCACGGGGCGCCCGTGGTCACGGCCGCGGAAGGTGGAGCGGGTGCCGTCGTGGAAGTAGGTGCGCTCCATGACCTTGGCCACCGCCTCCAGCGGGGCGAAGTCCGCGTAGTAGCCGTGGGTCTCCCCCGTCGCGGCCACGTGCAGGGCGTGGTGGACGTCGTCGTTCCAGGCCGCGGCGAGGCCGAGCCCGCCGGCGTGGCGGGGCAGCACCAGACGCGGGTCGTTGAGGTCGGACTCGGCCAGGAGGGGCACGGGTCGGCCGGCACGGGCCGCGATCCCGTCCGCGAGCGCGGCCATCTCCTCGAGCAGGTGCACGGCGCGGGCGTCCCGCAGGGCGTGCACCGCGTCCAGGCGCAGCCCGTCCACGCGCATCTCCTCGAGCCAGAAGCGGACGTTGTCCAGGACGAGCCGGCGCACCTCGTCCGAGTCGGCGCCGTCCAGGTTCAGGCCGTCGCCCCAGCCGGTGCCGCCCTGACCCAGATACGGCCCGAACACCTGCAGGTAGTTGCCGGAGGGGCCCAGGTGGTTGTGCACGACGTCCTGGACCACGCCGAGGCCGGCGGCGTGGGCGGCGGCCACGAAGCGGCGGTAGGCGGCGGGGCCGCCGTAGGACTCGTCGACGGCGAACCACGCCACCCCGTCGTAGCCCCAGTTCCGCGGCCCGGGGAAGGAGTTCACCGGCAGCAGCTCGACGTGGGTGACCCCGAGGTCCGTCAGGTGCGGCAGGCGGGCGATGGCGGCGTCGAGGGTCCCCTCGGCCGTGAAGGTCCCCACGTGCAGCTCGTAGAGGACGGCGCCGCGCAGGCCCCCGCCCTGGGGTGCGGCCGGATCGGACTCCACCCCGGGCGGCCCGGTCCAGCCCTCGTCCGGCCACGCGAAGGCGCGGCCGGCGACGTCGCGGCGGGAGGGCCCGTGGACCGTGTCGGGCTGGCGGCGGGAGCGGGGGTCCGGCACGGGGTCCGCCCCGTCCACGCGGTAGCCGTAGCCGGGGTCGGCCGGCGGCTGGGCGGCGTCGAGGCCGAGGGTGGCCAGCGGGTCCTCCGTGGGCGTCCACCAGCCTCCGGCGGCGGGGTCCATGGCCACGACGGCGGCGACGGGCCAGCGGTCCTCGGCGTCGTGCAGGGCGCCGGGCTCGGTGTCGACGAGGACGAGGTCGACGCTCTCTGCGTGCGGCGCCCACACTGCGTAGGGGACGACGCGCGCGGCGTCGACGGCGGCCCGCTCGGCCGCGGCGGGGTCCAGGGGGTCGGAGCCGATCGGGTGCAGGCCCGGGGCGGGGGCGTCGGCCGGACGGGGCTCGGTCACGGGGCGGTCCTCTCTCGGCGGTCGGACGGGGCGTGCGCCGGGACGAGCAGCGCGACGGGCAGGGTGCTGAGCAGTTCGTCGAGGCGCACGGCGCCGCGCGCGTCAGGGTGGACGGGGTGGCCGGTGACGGCGTCCTCCCACCGGCCGGCCGGCACGGTCACGACGGTCTCGCCCCAGCCGCCCGCGGCCGCCAGGCGGACGGGCCAGCGGGTGGCCACGGCGAGCGCCCCGCCCCGGTCGAACGCGATCGCGTGCTCGGCGGCGGGGCCGGAGACGTCGAGGGGGCGGTGGCCGGTGAACAGCTCGGGCCGGTCGCGGCGGGTGCGCAGCACGCCGGCCACGACGGCCAGCTTGGCGGCGGCGGGGTCGTCGAGGCCGGGCGTGTGGCCGGCGTCGAGGCGGTCCAGCAGGTCGGCCCGGGCCGCGAAGTCCACGGGGCGGCGGTTGTCCGGGTCCACGAGGGTGGGGAAGGGCACCTCCGTGCCCTGGTAGACGTCGGGGACGCCGGGGGCGGCGAGCTGGACGAGCTTGTGGCCGAGCTGGACCACCAGGCCGGGCTCGGCGATGCGGTCCGCGACGGCCTGCAGCACGCCCCGCGCAGGCCCCTCGGGGGAGGTGACGGCGGCGGCGAGCGCGGCGAGCCGGGCCTCGAACTCGGGGTCCTGGTCCGTCCAGGTGGTGGCCAGGGCCGCCTCGCGGGAGGCCTTCTGCAGGAAGCCGAGGATCCGCTCCTCCTCCGGCGCGGTGCCGTCCGTGGGCCAGACACCCACGATGGACTCCCAGAGCAGCCGCTCCGCGTCGGGGTGGCCGAGCGGGTGGAGGCGCCTCAGCTCCGCGAGCTCGGCGGCCCAGCGGTCGGGCTCCTCGGCGAGCACGGCGATGCGGGCGCGCACGTCCTCGCCGCGCTTGGTGTCGTGGGTGCTCAGGGTGGTCATGGCCGTCGGCCAGGCGGCCTGGCGCGCCTGCTGGGCGGCGTGGAAGTCGGCCAGGGACAGGGCGACGTGGGAGGGGTCTCCGCCGACCTCGTTCAGATTGGCCCACCGCGAGTACCGGTAGAAGGACCGGTCCTCGACGCCCTTGGCCATCACCATGCCGGAGGTCTGCTGGAACCGGCGGGCCACGGGCGAGTCCGGGTCGGTCAGCTCGGGCCGCAGGTCGCCGAGCACGTCGGCGAGGCCCGGCTCCGCCGCGGCCGCGTCCTCCAGCGCGCCCTCGAGCACGGCCAGGCCCACGGGCAGGTAGGTGCGGTACACGGGCAGGCGGGCGAGCACGGCGGCGAACGCGGCGGCCACGTCCTCGTCCGGGTGGGCGCCGAGGGCGTGCACGGCGCGGACCAGCCGGGCGGTCTCGGCCGCGAGGGAGCCGGTGGCCACGTCGTGCTTGGCCCGCACCACGGCCTCGTCCCACTCCCGACGACGGCGCGCGTCCTCGGCCGCATCGCCCGCGGCCTCGGGATGCATGAAGACGCGTTCGACCTCGCCGAGCGCGTCGTAGCCGGTGGTCCCGTCCACGGGCCAGTCCGCGGGCAGCGCCTCACCGGGCTCGAGGATCTTCTCCACCACGAGGTAGCCCTCCGGCAGGACGTGGGAGCGCAGGCGCCGCGCGTAGCCGGCCGGGTCCGCCAGGCCGTCCGGGTGGTCCACGCGCAGCCCGTCCACGAGCCCTTCGCGGACCCAGCGGGCAGGTTCGGCATGGACGACGTCGAAGACCTCGGGCTCCTCCACCCGGACACCCGCAAGCGTGGTGACGGTGAAAAAGCGGCGGTAGTTCAGCTCGGCGTCGCCGCGGCGCCAGCCGACCAGCCGGTAGTGCTGGCGGTCGTGCACGGCGCGGGCCAGGCGGGTCTGCTCCGCGGTCGGCTCCTTCGCCGGGTCCGCCGCCGCGAAGACCTCCGCGGCGCGCAGACCGGTCTCCGCCTCGGCCGCCTCGAGCGATCCGGGGGCGAGGGGGTAGACGTTGTCCCAGTAGCGCAGACGGCCGCCCTCGGCGTCGACGACGAGACGGTCCAGTTCCGCGTCCGCGTCCCCGTCAGGACCGTCCCCCAGCACGGGGATGAGCAGGGACCCGCCGCCGGCCGCCCAGTCCACGTCGAACCACGCCGCATGCGCCGCCTCGGGACCGTGGGTGAGCACGTCCCACCACGCCGGATTGGCCTGGGGCGTGGCCACGCCCACGTGGTTCGGCACGATGTCCACGAGCACGCCCATGCCCGCCTCGTGCGCGGCGCGCGCGACCATGTCCAGTCCCTCGGCCCCGCCGCGGGCGGCGTCCAGCCGCGTGGGGTCCACGACGTCGTACCCGTGGTCGGAGCCGGGCTCGGCCTCGAGCAGCGGCGAGAGGTAGAGCCAGTCCACGCCCAGGCGCCGCAGATAGGGCACGAGCCCGGCCACGGACTCCAGCGGCAGATCCGGGCTGACCTGGAGCCGGTAGGTGGACGTGGGGGCGGAACGGACGGTCGAGGTGCTCACGCGGCGACGCTAACAGAGGCCGCCGACGCGGCATCAGGCCCGACGGGCAGGGGCGGGAAGGTCACCGCGTCTCGACCGGACGGGCGAAGATGTCCTCCCCGACGACGGGCTCGCCCGAGGACTCCAGCAGGACCATCTCGTCGCGCAGCACGGTGCCGTCGGCCTGGGTCAGATCGGCCACGAAGCCGGGGCCGGACTGGCGGATGCGCTCGATCGAGGTGTAGCCGTACTTGGCCGTCAGGTTCTGACGCAGCGTGTCCAGCCCCGCCAGGTGCGTCCACACACCCACGCCGGCCAGCACGGCCGCGACCGCCAGCATCACGGCCCCCACCCGGCGCTGCAGCCGGGTGTTGTCCAGGACGTCCACCTCGGTGTTGCGTCCGTGCGCGTCAGCGTGCCGGCGGTGTCGGCGCTCACGCCAGATCCCGGCGGCCAGCAGGATGCCGCCGACGACGAGCGCGAGGGCGGCCGCCCAGTAGGCGAGCCAGGGGGTGAAGAGGTTGACGGGCTCGAAGGTCATGCCCCCAGTGTGACATCCCTCACGTCTGTGGGTCGCTCAGGGCAGGCCGGCGCCGCGTGCCGCGGTCCACAGGCGGTGCCACTGCGCGGAGTCCATCGCCTCGCCCGCGGCGGCCGCCTCGGCGCACGCGGCGACGCGCTCCGGGTCCTGGGTGCCGATCACGGGCCGCACGCCCCACGGCAGGCGCAGCAGCCAGGCGAGCACCACGGCCTCCCGACTGACGCCCAGCTCCGCCGCGACCTCGCCGACGACGCCGGCCGCGCCGTCGTCGCCGGAGCTGAACCGACCCTGCCCCAGCGGACCCCAGGCCTGCAGCTCGATCCCCTCCGCGGCGCACACCGGGCCGAGGCGCCCGGCGTCGGCGTCCGCGGGGGCGTCCGGGTGGTTGGCGAGCACGACCGCCTCCACGAGGGTGCGGTGGTGCAGGCCGAGCTCGACCTGGACGCACGCCAGCCCGGTCCCGTCCGCCGCCTGGCTCTCGAGCTCGCGCTGGAACTCGAGGACGCGGCCCACGCCGAGGTTGGAGACGCCCAGCTTGCCGACCAGGCCCGCCTCCCGCGCGTCGAGGAAGGCGCGCACGGTGTCGGCCACGGGCGTGAGGACGTCGGGCCGGTGGATGATCAGGGTGTCCACGCGCTGCTCGCCGAGGCGGGACAGCGAGCCCTCCAGCGAGGCGCGCACGTGCTCGGGCGAGGAGTCGTAGCGGGTCAGACGCCGCCCGGCCGGGTCCGTCTCGTGCAGGACGATCCCGCACTTGGTCTGCACCTTCAGGGCGGAGCGCTCCTCGTAGGGCAGCTCGTGCAGCAGCCGGCCGACGGTCTCCTCGGAGCGGCCGGCCCCGTAGATGTCCGCGGTGTCCAGCAGGTCGACGCCGGCCTCGATCCCGGCGCGCAGGGCGCGGCGGGCACGCTCCACGGCCGCCTCGGCCTGCGCTGCGCCCGCGGGCCCCTCCGGCCCCGCCCCCGGATCGGCGTCCGGGGGCGGCGGGGGAACGGACCCCCAGGCCATGGTCCCGAGGACGATCGGGGTGGCCGGGGTCGGGTCGAGGTCGAGCGGCGGATGCGTGGAGGCTGTGCTCATGGCCTCACCGTCTCACGTCCGCCCGCCCCGGGTCCGGACCCGCCGCCCTGTGATGGGATGGGTCCATGAAGCTCGCCACGTTCCGCCAGCCCGACTCCGACGCCGCCTACCCCGGCGCCACGTTCGCCGCGGTCATCACCTCCGTGCACCCCGAGGACCCCGAGGTCGCCGTGCGCGCCGTCGCCCTGCCGGACTGTCGCGACGTCGGCGAGTACCTCACCGCCACGCCGGAGGAGCAGCGGGAGATGGTGGAGGGTGCCCTCCGCGCGGCGCAGGCCGACCGGTCCCTCCTGCTGGACACCTCCGGCCTCGTCTACGACACGCTCGTGCCCTTCCCCACCAAGGTGTTCTGCGTGGGCCTGAACTACACGAACCACATCGACGAGACGGGCCTGGATCGCCCCGAGCATCCGACGCTGTTCGCGAAGTTCCCGCAGTCCCTCACGGGTGCGCTGGACCCGATCGAGGTCCCCGAGGAGGACCACCGGGTCGACTACGAGGGCGAGCTGTGCATCGTGGTCGGGGAGCCGGGCCGACGCATCGCCGTCGAGGACGCCCCGGAGCACATCGCGGGCTACGCGGTGGCCAACGACATCTCCATGCGCGGCTTCCAGGGCCGCACCTCCGAGTGGCTGCAGGGCAAGGTGTGGGAGGCCTCGACGCCCGTGGGTCCGTGGCTGGTCACCCCGGAAGAGTTCCCGGCGGACGCGCGCGTCCTCACGCACGTCAACGGTGAGCTGCGTCAGGAGGACAGGGTCGCCGACGTCGTCTTCTCCCCCGCCGAGCTGGTCTCCTACGCCTCGCAGCTGATCACCCTGAACCCGGGTGACCTGATCCTGACCGGCACGCCCGCAGGGGTCGCCCTGGCCCGCCGGGACGCCGAGGGCCGCCGCCCGTGGCTGCGTCCCGACGACGTCGTCGAGGTGGAGATCACCGGGCTGGGACGCCAGCGCAATGAGCTCGTCTGAGGCGGCGCCGGCGGACGCCCTGCCCCGCGTCGTCGGCATCCTCGGTGCGGGGCGGGCGGGCACCGCGCTGGCACGTGCGATCGCGCGCATCCCCCGCCTCTCCCCGGGCACGGCCGCCCCGCGGGTGATGGTCGCGGGCACGCGGCGCCCCGCGGCGGTCCAGCGCCACCTGACGATCTACGCGCCCAAGGCCGTCGCCGTGTCGGCCGAGGACCTGGCGGCGGAGGCGGAGCTCGTCGTCGTGGCCGTGCCGCGCGAGGCGCTCGACGACGTCGACCCGCTCGCCCTCGCCGGGCCGGCCACGCGCGCCGTGGTGGACCTGACCAACACGTGGCCGGGCGAGCCCGTCCCGGCGTGGCTCGACGACGACGGCTCGCCCGGCTCCGTCCGGATCGCCGCGCGCTGGGCCGCCGCGGGGCTGCGCGTTCCCGTCGTGCGCGCGTTCTCGGAGATCTCGCATCACGACCTCGGAGATGCCGGGCGTGCCACAGCCCCGCGCCGCGCCCTCGCGGTGGGCACCGAGCCGGCCGACGCGACGGCCGACCCGGCCGCGGTCGCCGCCGCGCGCGACACGGTGATCGCCCTCGTCACGGCGATGGGCTTCGACGCGGTCCCCTACACGGGCCTCGACCGGGCCGGGGCCCTCGAGCCGGGGGCGGCGGGGTTCGGCACTGCGCACGACGCCGGCCGGCTCGCCGTGCTGCTCGCCGACGCGTCCACCGGCTGAGGCGACACCGGCCCTGCGGTGCCTACGCTGGGCGGGACCGCCGACCCCTCCAGGAGGCCCCCGTGACCCGTCCGACGCACCGCACCGCCCGCCGCACGCTCGCCGCGGTCGCCCTGTCCGCCGCCGCCCTCACCGGACCGGCGGCGGCCGCCACCGTCGTCGCCCTGCCGGTCGCGGCGGGGGTGACGGGCGCCGTCGTGGCCGCCGCGCCGCAGGCCCACGCCGTGGCCTGGGACCGGGTGGAGCTCGTGGATGACGCGGGCGTGATCGACCCCGCCCAGCTGCGCCGTGACCTGGCGGGGATCGAGTTCCGGGAGCCGACCCGCGTCGCCGTGGTCACCGAGCGCGGCCCGGACCTCTCCGCGCTGGACGACGACCGCGCGTCCCAGGCGTTCAACGGGCGGGTGCTCGAACGGGCTCGCGCCGAGCACCCGGACTGGCTCAGCGCGGACGGCCAGAAGTGGGCCGACGGCCTCGTGATCGTGGCGCTCGACCCGGACAACCGGGTGATCGGGGTGTACGTGGGCGAGGACCGGATGCTCAGCACGGACCAGCTGCGGGAGGTGCGCGAGGCCGGCCACGAGGCGGCCCGTGCGGCCCGATGGACGGACACGGTCGTGGAGGTGACGGGCGCCGCCGCAGAGCTGATCGGGCGCCCCTGGTGGCAGGCTCCCGAGCTGTGGTTCGGCGCGGGGATCGTCGGTGTGGCGGGCGGCGGCGCCGCGGCCGCGGTGCTCGCGAGCCGACGGCGTCGCCGCCGCCGGACGGCCGACCTGCTGGCCGAGGCCCGCACCCACCTGACCTCCGTCACCCTGGAGATGGACGCCACCGAGGTGAACGCGTCCACGGTGCCTGAGGACTCGCCCCACGCGGCCGCGCTGATGGAGCGCTTCCGCGGCTTCCGGCGCCAGGCGCTCGACGCGTCGGCGGAACTGGACCGCCTCGAGGCCCTGCCGGAGCGCAGCCTGCATCGCACGGAGCATGCCCGGGCCGCGGAGGACGTCCGGGACCGCGCCCGTGAGCTCGACCGCCTCGACGACGCCGTGGCCGCGGCGAACACCTTCCTCAACCGCCACCCGGGGTGGCCGGCGGCGTGGGACCAGCAGACCGCCCCGCTGCGGGCCGACCTGGACGCCGTCGGCACGCTGGCCTCCTCCGTCGGCTCCGCCGGACCCGTCCGGTCCGCGGTCGCCGCGCTGGAGTCCTTCCGCGCCGAGGCGCAGGACCGGCTCGAGGCGCTGGGCGCGGACCTGCAGGAGGAGCGCCTGACCCCGGCCGCGGCGCTGGACGAGCTGGACGCGCTGCGGCGTCGCCTGACCGGGCTGGTCTCCGCCCTCGCCGACGCCGAGGTGGCGGCCTTCGGCAAGGACGAGGCCGAGCGTGAGCTGCTGCGCGACGAGCTGCGCTCGCACCGTGGCCCGGCCCGGTCCGCGCGCGGCTCGATCCTGGACTCCGCGTTGCCGGCGGATGCCTACTGGACGGTGGTGGCCTTCACCACGGGCCACCAGGCCGGCGAGCGGTCCGTCCAGGACCACCGCCAGGCGCAGTCCAGCTCCTCCGGGACCGGCTACGGATCCTCGGGCGGCTCGTTCTCCGGGGCGGGCTCGTCCGGCCGATTCTGAGGCGATCGGGGCCGGATCTGAGCCGGAAGCTCGTCCGGGCCGGGCACCCGGTCCCTGGCCCACCGCCCCGTTCTGCGAGACAGTGAAGGACCATGACCGCCGCTGACACCCCCGCACCCCGTCAGGACCCCCTCGCGTTCTTCCTCGACAAGGCCGTGCCCGAGGCGTGGCACGCGGTCGGGCCGCTGGCCTCGGCCGCGCGCGATGCCGCCGAGCAGGCCGGGCTGGACCGGCAGCTCGTGGAGCTCGTGAACCTCCGGGTCTCCCAACTCAACGGCTGCGTGTTCTGCCTGGACCGGCACACCCGCCAGGGCGCCGACGCCGGCCTGAGCGTGCAGCGCCTGGGGCTGCTGCCGGCGTGGCGTGAGGCCGGGGCCGTGTACTCGGAGCAGGAGCGCGCCGCGCTCGAGCTCGCCGAGGCGGTCACGGACCTCCCCGAGCAGGAGCAGCTGAACTACGTGCAGGCCTCCACGGCCGCCGTGCTCACGGACGCCCAGTACGCGGCCGTGCAGTGGGTCGCGATCGTGATGAACCTGACGAACCGCATCTCGATCCTGTCCCATCACCCCGTGCGGCGCCGGGACGGCTGACCCCTTCCCCGTCGCCGGCCCGGCGGCGGGGTCCACCGAGGAACGAGAGGACCGACCATGACCGAGCAGACCCCGAGCCTGGAGCACCCGCAGGTCCGCAAGAACGCGGAGGGGTACGAGATCGTCGTCGATGACGCGGGCACGGTGGCCGGCTTCACGGTGGCGATCGACGACGACACCGCCGACGGCCCGGCCCAGCGGATCTTCCCGCACACCAAGGTCGACCACGAGTACGAGGGCCGGGGCTTGGCCTCGATCCTCGTGCGCGAGGCGCTGGAGGACACCGTGGCCGCGGGCCGCCGGATCGTCCCCGTGTGCCCGTACGTGAAGGACTGGGTGGACGAACACGACGACGTGGCCGGCGAAGTGGACCCGGCGCGCCCCGAGCATCTGCGGTTCCTGGAGTCCCGCCAGGACTGACGCCCCGCACCCGACTGCACCCACAGACGAGAAGAGCCCCCGCCGGATCGGCGGGGGCTCTTTCTGGTCGGGGTGACAGGATTTGAACCTGCGGCCTCGTCGTCCCGAACGACGCGCGCTACCAAGCTGCGCCACACCCCGTTGGAGGTCTCAGACCTGAATCCAACAGAGTGCGACTATACCAGCCACACCGGGTGCCGCCAAACCGAGATGCGGGGCAGAATCGCACGCATGAGACCTCTGCGCACCCGACGAATCCGAGAGAGGCCGGCATGAGCTGGTGGCCGTTCCTGCGTCCCTCCGCGAGCCCCTCCCCCGACGACGACGGCGCCCCGGCCGCTGCCGAGCTCGAGGAGGCCGTGGCCGCCCTGCGACAGCTGTTGCGCGCGGAGCGGCACCGGCTGCGCCCGGACAGCTGGGCCCTCGCGTGGGAGATGGTCGAGCACGCCGCCGAGTACGCCCCGGCCTGGACTCGCCTGCAGCGCACACGGCCCGTGGAGGCCCAGGAGCTCGTGCTCGCCCTCACCGGGCGCTTGGAGCCGCTGCTGCGCGACTTCCTCGCGCTCCCCGACTCGGAGAAGCCGGCCCATGCCGACGCCGTGCACGCGCGCCTTCTGGAGCAGAGCACGGAGCACGGCCGGCTGCGCCGCCGACTCACCCGCGCGCTCACGGCGCGGCTGCGGGCCGGCGAGGAGTTCTGAGCGCCGCGGGGAATGCACCCGGGAACGCAGAAAGCCCCGTGCAGATCGCACGGGGCCGCCCGGTGAATCCTCCCCGGAATGCGGGAAGGGCCTCGCACCAACAGTGCGAGGCCCTTCCCTCAAAGAATGTCCGGCGGCGACCTACTCTCCCACAACCTCCCGGCTGCAGTACCATCGGCGCTGTGGGCCTTAGCTTCCGGGTTCGGAATGGAACCGGGCGTTTCCCCCACGCTATGACCGCC
>NZ_VIGS01000031.1:0-28099 GCF_006704135.1 Micrococcus sp. R8502A1 | reverse complement strand
GGCGGCGGGCGTGCCCGGGGTGGCGGGCCCCGTCATCGGGTGCCGTTCAGCACGCGCACCTGCTCGCCGGCGTCCACGCCGTCCACGACGGCGAGGCCGTCGGCGGAGCCGAGGACGGTGACGGTGCGGTCCTCCGCGGCGCCGTCCCGGACCACCGTGACCGTCGCGGCGCCGTCTGGCTGGGTGCGCAGGGCGGACACGGGGACCACGGGCCCGGAGACGGGCGGGACCACGCTGACCTGGGAGAGCAGGGAGGTGGTGGCGTCGGCGGGCAGGGTGTCGCAGTCCTCGCCGCAGACCACGCCGCCGTCCGGGGCGGTGAGGGTGATGCGGATCAGGCCCTGCTCGTCGGAGGTGGACTCGCCGGCGACGGCCTTCCATTCGTGTTCGCCGTGGGGCACGGTGACCTGGGTGCCGGCCGGGATGAGGGCGGCCTGCTCCTGGTTGACCTCGAGGGCGAAGTCCGGTTGGTCGCCGGGGCGGGCCACCACGTTCTCGCCGCCGGCGAGGGTGGTGCCGACGGCGGTGGTCTTCGCGTCCACGCTGAGGGGCGCGGGGAGGGCGTCGAGGACCACGAGCTGGCCGAGCTCCACGGTGTCCGCGGCGGGGTAGCCGCGTTCGGTGAGCCAGTCGTCCCAGGCGTCCGCGGTGGCCTCGTCCCACGTGCCGGTGGCCTCCACCTTCGCGCCGGTGGCGGCGAGCATGCGCTGGAACGCGGCGACGTCGTCGCCGGAAGTGCCCTCCCCGAGAGGGCGCCACTGGGGAAGCTCGCCCTGGAGGACGAGCACGGGCTTCTGGGCGACGGCGTACAGCACCTCCCCGGCAGCCACCTCGCCGGACTCTCCGGCCCGGGTGACGACGCCGGTCAGCGCGTTCACCGCCGCCGGCGTCTGCTCGCGCGACACGGAGACGCCGAGGGTGATGACGCGGCCGAGCTCCTGCTCGGCGACGGTGACGAGGGCGCTCGCGGCCGGACGCTGCTCGGCCTGAGCCGGAGGGGTGAGCGTGACCCGGCCGGCCCAGAAGGCGAGCGCGGCGACGGCCACGAGCGCAAGGACGAGGGCGGCCCAGCGGGCGGGGCGATTCATCCGGATGACCCCCAGAAGACATCCTGCGGCGGAAGCTCCGGGCATGTCTGCGCGACCTCGGCCTGGCGTTCTGCCGACACGCCCCTCATGCTGTCCGCGAAGGGCCACCACTGGTGGCGGCCTGGAGTGTAGAACGCGGAGACGAATGCCTCTTTGGAGGGGCGCGCGGAGGTGTCGACCGTGTAGCCGTAGGCCTCGAGACACGGGATGAGGTATTGGTCCCAGTAGTCATAGACGAGGCGGAGCTGCGGATCGGTCCAGTCCTGGGTGTAGCTCGGATCCACCGGGTGCTGTGCGTAGCAGGTCACGTAGGCCGCCTCGAAAGCAGACCTCTGGGACTCAGGTGGGGTGTCGATCTGAATTCCCCCGGTCGGACCGACCGAGTTCGGCCACCCGGCCTCGGCCAGGCATGTGGACACCATGCGGTCCGACTCGAGGGACGTGGCGTACCACCCGGAGCGCTCCACCTGAGGCGGCGCGGGCATTCCCGCCCCCTGAGCGTGCCGCGCGACTTGCTCACGGTAGGCGCGCTCCTTCTCCGCCTCCGTCGTCAGGAGGGGTTCGATCCTCTCGGTGGGAACCCACTGCGAGGCGTCCCAGGTCTTCTCGGCCGTCGCGGTGGGGGGAGCGGCGACCGTGGATGAACCGCCGAGGCCCGCAGACTCCCGACCGACGCAGCCGGTGAGGGTCAGGGCGACGGCCGCCACCAGGGCGGCCGTCGCAGGAATGCGTAATGAAGTCATCGGTGCCGGCGAGTCAGTACGGGTAGTAGCAGTAGCCGTAGGTGCCCGACAGGAGGAGTCCTGCGCTGCAGTCCTGCCGACCGGAGTCCGTCAGCGCCTGCGCTGGCACCGCACCGGAGACGGCCAACGGTCCAGCGACGGCCACGCCGGCACCGACCTTAGAAATCCGCTGCTTCATACCCATGTCGCTCCTCCTTATGGTTCACGCTCAGTCGTGATCTGCGTCACACTCTATGAAGGTGCTCGCCCTGTGTCCAGAGAATTCTCGGTCGGTCCACAGACGTGCCCCACCAGGGAGTCAAGAGGGTCCTGCGCGTGACGGATGCGCAATCTCAGGGGACGAATGAGCGCGGCCACACCGGCAGGGGTGGCCCGACGATCGGGTTTCGATACTCCCGTCACCGCCGCGCGCCCTAGCCCCGTACACCTCCGGCTCCGGAGAGGTGCGGGCTCGTGAAGCTCACCGGCACCTGGATCGAGAAGGTCATCGGGTGGTCCCGTGTCGCAGCGACGCCAGCGGCCAGTGGCTGGGCGCCGGCGCCATCCAGCCCCGGCCTCAGCGGGCGTCCTCGCGCGCGGCGGGCGCGCCGTCGTCGTCCTGCTCCTCCGCCTGTTCCCCGCCCTGGAACTGGCTCCTGTACAGCCGGAAGTACGCGCCGCGAGCGGCCAGCAGCTGATCGTGCGAGCCCTGCTCCACGATGTCGCCGTCCTCCATCACGAGGATGACGTCCGCGTCCCGGATGGTGGAGAGGCGGTGGGCGATCACGAAGCTCGTGCGGTCCGAGCGCAGCGCCGCCATCGCGCCCTGGACCAGCACCTCGGTGCGGGTGTCCACGGAGGAGGTGGCCTCGTCCAGGATCAGGAGCGAGGGCTGGGCCAGGAACGCACGGGCGATGGTGATGAGCTGCCGCTCGCCCGCGGACACGTTGGCGGCGTCCTGCTCGATCACGGTGTCGTAGCCGTCGGGCAGGGTGTGCACGAAACGGTCCACGTAGGTGGCCTTCGCCGCCGCGACGACCTCCTCGTCCGTGGCGTCGAGTCGGCCGTAGCGGATGTTCTCCCGGATGGTCCCGCCGAAGAGCACGGCGTCCTGGAGCACCATGCCGGTGGCGGCGCGCAGCTCGCCGCGGCTGACCGTGCGGGTGTCCACGCCGTCCAGCAGGATCCGCCCGCCGTCCACCTCGTAGAACCGCATGATCAGGTTGACCAGGGTGGTCTTGCCGGCACCGGTCGGCCCGACGATCGCGACCGTCTGCCCCGGCTCCGCCACGAAGTTCAGGTCCGTGATGAGCGGCTTCTCCGGCGTGTAGGAGAAGCGCACATGCTCGAACTCCACGCGACCGCGCAGCGGGCGCGGGAGGTGGGCGACGCCGTCGGGCCCGGGGATGGCGGAGGGCGCCGTTTCCCGAACGAAAGCGCTCTCGGAGGGCGCCGTTTCCCAAACGAAAGTGCCGTCGGGGGTGCGGGCGGGGGTGCCGTCGGGGGTCTCCTCCGGCTCGTCGAGGAGCTCGAAGATGCGCTCGGCCGACGCCACGCCGGAGATCAGCATGTTGGACATGCCGGCGATCTGCCCAAGCGGCTGGTTGAACTCGCGCGAGTACTGGATGAACGCGGTCACGGCGCCGAGGGTCATCTGCCCGTTGGCCACGCGCAGGCCGCCGACCACCGCGATGCCCACGTAGCCCAGCCAGTTCACCCACTGCATGATCGGCATGATCATCCCCGAGTAGAACTGCGCCGTGAACGCGGCCTCGTACAGCTCCTCGTTGCGCTCGTCGAAGCGCGCGGCCATGTCCCGCTGACGGCCGAACACGGTCACCAGCTCGTGCCCCGTGAACGACTCCTCGATGTGCCCGTTGAGCCGGCCCGTCTCCCGCCACTGCGCGGAGAAGAGCGCCTGGGACTTCTTGCCGATCACGCCCACCACCACACCGGCCACCGGCAGGGCGACCAGGGCGATGAGCGCGAGCTGCCAGGACAGCCAGAACATCATGCCGACGATGCCGATCACGGTCAGCACCGAGTACACGAGCGAGGCGAACGCCTGCTGGAGGGCCTGCTGGACGTTGTCCAGGTCGTTGGTGGCGCGGGAGAGCAGGTCGCCGCGCTGCCCGCGGTCGAAGTAACTCAGCGGCAGCCGGTTGATCTTGGCCTCGATCTCCTCGCGCAGGCGGAAGACGATGCGCATGACGATGTCATTGAGCACGCGGCCCTGCAGCCACATGAAGGTCTGCGCCACCAGGTACATGCCCAGGACGATGAGGATCAGCCGGCCCAGCTCGGTGAAGTCGATCCCCTCGCCCGGCGTGAACGCCATGCCGGAGAGCATCTCTGCGGCCTGGTCCTCGCCCTGGGCGCGCAGCCCGTCGATGACCTGCTCGCGGCTCAGCCCGCCGGGCATCTGCGCGGAGACCACGCCGCCGAAGATCACGTCCATCGCCCGGCCCAGGACGTGCGGGGCCCACACGTTGAGCACGACGGCGACCAGCACCATCAGCGCGACCACCACCAGGCCCAGCTTCTCCGTGCGGAACAGGCTCATGAGCCGCTTCGCGGACGGCCAGAACGCCTTGGCCTTGCGGGCCGGCCCGCCGCCCCAGTCGTCGGTGGCGCCCTGCTCCTGGATCTCGAGGATCTCCTCGTCCGTCAGGTGCTCGCTCATGCCACGTCCTCCGCGGTCAGCTGGGAGTCCACGATCTCCCGGTAGGTCTGGTTGTCCGCCAGCAGCTCGGCGTGGGTGCCGCGGCCGACCACGCGGCCCTCGTCCAGCACGATGATCTGGTCGGCGTCGGTGATGGTGGCCACCCGCTGGGCGACGACGATCCGGGTCACCCCGGCCGCCGCGCGGTCGAGCGCCGCCCGCAGCCGCGCGTCGGTGGTGACGTCCAGGGCGGAGAATGAGTCGTCGAACACGAGGACCCGCGGCTCGGCCACGAGGGCACGCGCGATGGACAGGCGCTGGCGCTGGCCGCCCGAGACGTCCGTGCCGCCCTGAGACAGCCGCGAGTCCAGACCGGAAGCCGCCGCCTCTCCCTTGCCGGTGGTGCGGGCGCGCACGAAGTCGGCGGCCTGGGCCGTCTCGAGGGCCGCCCAGATGCGCTCGTCCGAGGCGTCCGGGGCCCCGAACTGCATGTTCTCCCGCACGGTGCCCGAGAACAGGTACGGCTTCTGCGGCACGAGGGCCACGGCCTCGGTCAGCTCGGCCCGGGCCAGGTCGGTCACCGGCACGCCGTCCACGAGCACCTCGCCGGACGTCGCGTCGTACAGCCGCGGCAGCAGGCTGATCAGCGTGGACTTGCCGGAGCCGGTCGAGCCGATGATCGCCGTCGTGGTGCCGGGGGCGACGGCGAAGCTCACGTCGTCGAGCACCGGCGCCTCGGCGCCGGGGTACTGGAAGGTGACGTGGCGCAGCTCCACGGCGCCGTCGCGACGCGCGGGGGTCACCGGGCGGACCGGCTCGCCGAGCGTGGGGACGGTGTCCAGGACCTCGCCGATGCGGCGGGCGGAGATCACGGCGCGCGGGAGCATCATCATCATGAAGGTGCCCATCATCACCGCCATGAGGATCTGCAGCAGGTACTGCATGAACGCGGTGAGCGCGCCGACCTGCACGAGCCCCGCGTCCACGCGCTCGCCGCCGAACCACAGGACGGCGGAGGTGGCCAGGTGCAGGATCATCGTGATGACCGGGCCGAGCAGCACGAACAGCCGGCCGATCCGCACGGACGTCTCCGTCAGGGCGGCGTTGGCGTCCGTGAACCGGCGCGTCTCGTGGCGTTCGCGCACGAACGCGCGGACCACGCGGATTCCCTGGATCTGCTCGCGCATCACGCCGTTGACGTCGTCGATGTTGTCCTGCATCCGCTGGAACAGCGGCATGAGACGCGCGACGATCCACGCCACGATCACCAGCAGCACCGGCACGGAGACCCACACCAGCCAGGACAGGCCCGGGTCCTCGCGGATGGCCATGATGATGCCGCCGACCGCCATGATCGGCACGGCCACCATGAAGTTCAGGGCCATGAGGGTGAGCATCTGGACCTGGTTGACGTCGTTGGTGCCGCGCGTGATGAGGGTCGCGGCGCCGAAGCGGCCGAGCTCCTCCGCGGAGAACGCGTCCACGCGGGTGTAGACGGCACGGCGCAGGTCCCGGCCGACGCCCATCGAGACTTTCGCGCCGAACCACACGGCGGCGATCGCGGCGACCACCTGCACCAGCGCGACGCCGAGCATCACGAGGCCGATGTCCCAGATGCGGGCGGTGTCGCCGCGGGCTACGCCCTCGTCGATGATGCGGGCATTGAGGCTGGGCAGGTACAGCATGGCCAGCGTGCTGATCAGCTGCAGCACGACGACGGCCGCGACGGCGCCGCGATAGCGCCGGCCGTGACGGCGGAGCAGGGTCCAGAGCATGGGGCTCCCAGGGAGTCGGGATGGGCGCGCGGCCGCGTGGGCTGCAGTGAGGTGGGCCGAAGGGGGCCGGGCTCATTGTGCCCCAGCCGCGGGAGGGCGCGGGCAGCAGCCGTCGTCGAGGGGACGCGGGCGCACCCCGGACAGCCGGCTGCCGAACCACCCGCTGGCGGACCCGTACGAGGACTGAGCGACGCCAGACGGGGGGCGTGAGCCAGACGTTTCCGCGGCTGAGGGTCCCTCAGAACAGCACGAACATCTGGCTCACGCCCCCGGAACGCCTGGCTCAGCGCCCGAAGAGCCTCGCGAAGAACCTTGCGGCCCCGGCACGGCCCGCGCGGGCTGCGTCGCGCTCGGCATCAGGGTGACGGCCATCGCACCACTGCGCCGCGGGGACGACGGCCTTGAGGGACTCGACGTGCCGGCCGCATCCGGCCCAGGTGGCCCTGCGGCAGACGGGTCAGCGCGCCGGACGGCACATGAGGGATCCTTTCGGCGAGGGGGCTTCGGGGTGGCCGGTCAGGCCAGGGTCATGAAGAGCTTCTCGAGCTCGGCGACGGTGAGCTTCTCCTCGTCCTCCGCCTTCTCGGGGTCGGCGAGGCAATACTGCATGGCGGATGAGACGACCGCGAAGCCGGCGCGATCCAGCGCGGTGGAGACGGCGGAGAGCTGCGTGACCACGTCCTTGCAGCGACCCTCGCCCTCGACCTCGCGGATGACGGCGTCCAGCTGGCCGCGGGCCCGCTTGAGGCGGTTGAGGATCTTGCGCTGGGTCTCGGCGTCGGCGGTGCGCACGGCGACCTCCTTTGTCACGGTGGCGGGGAGGGGAATCATATCCCCAGGGGTATCCGGCGACGTCGCCGGATGTCACACGAGGAGACCGATGAGCTCCCGGACGAGGATCACCAGGCCCATGGCCAGCACGAACCAGCCGAAGCCCTTCTTCAGCGCCTTCTCCGGGACCCGCTTCATGAGCGGAACGCCGATCAGCGCACCGACCACGGCCACACCGGTGACCCACAGCAGCAGGTCCCACGGCAGCGTCACGCTGGTCAGGTAGCCGCCGAGGCCCGCGAAGGACTTCATGGCGATCACCAGCAGGGACGTGCCCACCGCAGCGGACATCGGCAGGCCGCCGAGCAGGACCAGCGCAGGGACCACGAGGAACCCGCCGCCGGCGCCGACGATGCCCGTGACGAAGCCGACGACGACGCCCTCCAGCAGGATCTTCCCGAGCGGGTGGCGGCGGGGCTCGACGTCAGCCGAGGCCTCCACTGAGGGGGCGGCCGCCGGCTGCGTCTTCTTGGGCCGGATCATGGCCCACGCCGTGAAGAGCATCATCACCGCGAAGGCGATCAGCAGCAGGGTCCCCGGCAGGAAGCCGCCGACGACGCCGCCCAGGAGGGCACCCACCATCGAGGCCGCGCCGAAGATCAGGCCGGTGCGCCACCGGACGGTGCCGTGCCGCGAGTGCAGCAGCACTGAGACCAGCGAGGTCACACCCACCACGAACAGGGAGCCCGCGATGGCCTGCTTCGGCTCGAGGCCGGCCACGTACGTCAGCAGGGGCACCATCAGGATCGACCCGCCGCCACCCATGAGGCCGAGCAGCAGGCCGACCACGAGGGCCAGGGCGAGGACGATCCACATCACGGGTCAGCTCCGCTTCCCCGCGCCGGTGGGGATGCGGCCGATCACGTCGCCCGCGGAGCGCTCCTGCGCGGGGCGGTTCCACGGCATCTTGGCCAGCACGGACGCCATGGCGCACGTGTTGGACACGGCGGAGAAGGACAGGCCCGCGCCGATCGCGGCGGGGATGAGGCCGAACCGCTTCGAGCCGACCTGGGAGGCCACGGCCCCGACCAGCGCGATGGACCCGGCGGTCATGCGGACCTGACGGTCCATGGACCAGCGGTTGCCGCTGCGGACGACCTCGCCGCCGGCCTCGGCGTAGGCGGAGATGCCGCCCTGCAGGACGCGCGCGGAGGTGAAGCCGGCCTGGGCCAGACGGTCCTGGGCGGTGCCGGCCCGGCTGCCGGACTGGCAGACGAGCACCGCGGTGCCGTCCAGGCGGGCGGCGACCTCGTCCGCGTGCTCCTGGAGCAGGTCCAGCGGCACGTTGTAGGAGCCGGCGATGTGCTCGGTCTCGAACTCGCCGGGGGTGCGCACGTCCAGCACGACGGCGTCGGGGCGGGCGGCCAGCTCGGCCTTCAGGTCGCGCGGGGCGACGGGGGACAGGGTGACGCTCATGGGAGGGGCTCCTCGGGGTTGGTCTGGGGGTGTGTCAGGACTGCTGCCAGGCGGCGTAGCTGCCCTCGAGCTCGATCACGTCGAACCCGGCGCGGCGCAGCGCCTGGGCGGCCACGATGTTGCGCAGGCCGGACTGGCAGAAGGTCACCAGGGTCTTGTCCTTCGGCAGCTCCTCCTGGTGGAAGAGCACCTTGCCGGCGTTCAGCTGCCGGGCGTCCGCCACGGTGCCGTGGGAGAACTCGGTCTTGTTGCGCACGTCCACCAGCACGGTGTCCTGCTCCGCGCCGACCTCGCCGGCCTCGATGCGGGACCGCAGCTCGTCGGCCTGCACGGTGGGCACCGGCTCCAACGTGAGGCCGTCCACGGAGGTGGTGAACGCGGCGGCGGCGTCGACGCCCACGCGGATCATGTGGTCGCGCATCGTGTGCGCGTCCTCGCGGTCCTCGGCGAGCAGGACGAGGGCGGCGTCGTCGCTCTCCGGGTCGTAGGCCCAGCCGGCGTGCGTGGCGACCTTGCCGCGGGACGGAAAGGCCAGCGCGCCCGGCACGGTGCCGGCGAGGATCTCGTCCACACCGCGGGTGTCCGCGAACACGGCGCCCTCGGCGAGCGTCGCCTGCACGCCCCCGGCGTCCAGCTCCTCGAGCTCGGGCAGCTCGCCCAGGATGGCTGGCCCCTGCTTGTTCTGGCGCTTCATGCGGGCGAAGTAGGCGTGGGCGTCGGGCTGGCCGTCGAGCAGCTCGTCGATGAAGCCCTGCTCGTCGTCGTTCTTCAGGTAGTCGGACCACCACGCGTACTTGCGCTCGTAGCCGACCGTGGTGGAGGGCAGCGCGCCGAGTGCCTTGCCGCAGGCGGAGCCGGCGCCGTGGGCCGGGAACACCTGCACGTGGTCCGGGAGGGTCAGGAACTTCGCCTTGAGGGAGGCGAAGAGCTGCTGGGCGCCCTCGAAGCGGGTGTCGACGCCGCCGGCGGCCTCGTCCAGCAGGTCCGGGCGGCCGAGGTCGCCGGAGAACACGAAGTCGCCGGTGAGCATGTAGCCCGGGGCGTCCGCGAAGGCGCCGTCGGTGACGAGGAAGGACAGGTGCTCGGGGGTGTGGCCCGGGGTGTGCACGGCCTCGACGGTGATGTTGCCGAGCGTCACCGTGTCGCCGTCCTTGAGGAGGTTGCCCTCGAAGCCGTAGGCCCAGTCCTCGCCGCCCTCGCCGGACAGGTGGATCTGGGCGCCGGTGGCGTGGGCCAGCTCGCGGGTGCCGGAGAGGTAGTCCGCGTGGATGTGGGTCTCGGTCACGTGGGTGATGGTCATGCCGTTCTTGGCGGCCAGGTCCAGGTACACCTGGATGTCGCGGCGGGGGTCCACCACCATCGCCTCGTTCTTCGCCTGGCAGCCGATCACGTAGCTGGCCTGGGCGAGGTCCTCGTCGTAGATGCGCTCGAGCAGCATGGTTCTCCTCCGGGTCGGGGGGTCTCGATGTCCATCCGATACCCCCTGGGGTATGTCGAGAACGAGCGTAGGGTATACCCCCAGGGGTATGCAAGAGAGAGGGTGAGCCCGGGCGGCGACGGGAAGGGACGGCACGGTCGGGAGACGTCGCCAGGGGGCGTGAGCCAGATGATTCCGCTGCGGATCGGGCGTCAGAACGGCAGAAACGTCTGGCTCACGCGGCGGGGGGCGTGAGCCAGATGATTCCGCTGCGGATCGGGCGTCAGAACTGCAGAAACGTCTGGCTCAGCGCCCGGGGTCCTCAGAGCAGGGGACGCAGTGGTACCAGCAGGGCCTCGACCACGCGGGCGAGGCCGTGACGGTCCTCCCAGCGCGGGGTGTCGATCCGGACGGCCCGCTGGGCGTCGAGAGCGAAGATCTCCTCCATCCGGGCGGCGAAGTCGCGGTCCACGACCACCACGTTGGACTCGTAGTTGAAGCCCAGGGAGAGGCGGTCGACGTTGGCCGAGCCCACGGTGGACCAGATGCCGTCCACGGTGGCGGTCTTCGCGTGGATCATGCTGGCCCTGTACAGCAGGATCGTGATGCCGGCCTCGAGCATCTTCCCGAAGAAGCCGCGCGAGGCCCAGTCCGCCACGATGTGGTTGGAGTCCTCCGGCACCATCACCTGCACGTCCACCCCGCGCCGGGCCGCGTGCAGCAGCGCCTCGAGGACCTGCTGGTCCGGGATGAAGTACGGCGTGTTGATGAGGATGCGGTGCTGCGCCCGCTGGATGGCGTCGAGGTAGCTCAGCCGGATCGGGTAGACCAGGAGCGGCGGCTGGTTCGCGGCCACGGTGACGCGCGGGTCCCACGTGTCCGGGGGGCGCCAGGACATCTGCTCGCCCGCGCGGTGGTGGGCGTTCCACTTGATGGAGATCGACTGGCCCAGCGCCCACACCGCCGGGCCGCGCTCACGCACGTGGGTGTCCCGCCACAGGCGGGCGTAGTCGTCGCCGATGTTGAAGCCGCCGGCGAAGCCGACCTCGTCGTCCACCACCATGATCTTCGAGTGGTTGAACCCGCTGTGCCGGACCACGCCTCGCCAGATCGGGCGGGCGAAGGCCGGCAGCCGGAACACGTGGATGCGCGGGTCCAGCTGACGGTAGAAGCGGGGCGGGACCACGAGGTTCCCGAACCCGTCATAGGAGACGTAGACCTCCACGCCGCGCGCGGCCGCCCGGTTGAAGGCGTCCATGAACCGCTGGCCCGTGGGGTCGCCCTTCCAGATGAAGGTCTCGAACTTGATGATCCGCTGCGCTCCGTCGATCGCGGCGATCATCTCCTTGTAGAGGTCCTCGCCCGAGGTGAAGATGCGCAGCTCGGAGCCCTCCACGTGGGCGTCGAACACGCCGGGGTTCGGCGCGGGTCGGCGCACTCGGCCCCCACGCTTGACCATGTCCACGCCGGTGAGCCCGGCGGCGACCGTCAGCGGCAGTCCCACGAGACCGACGCCCGCGGCCACGGCCGCTCCCCGGAGGAGACGACGGACCGGCAGGCGGGACAGGGACGGCAGGGACGGTCGACGCATTCGCTCAGTCTACTCAGGGCCCCGTCAGCGCGGATGGGTCGCGCGGCGCATCTCGGTCCAGGCCGCGCTCACCTCGGAGCGCATGCGCACGAGTTCGATCGCCGTCTCCTGCAGCCGCCGGGCGCTCTCGCTCTCAGGGACGTACTGCCGCACCCGCTGGGCCTGGTCCTCCGCGGAGACGTCCACCATGACGGCGATCGAGTGCGCCACCAGGCGGGACTCCGCCCCGGTGCGTCGGCTCGCGTAGACGCGCAGCGCCACATGCATGGACCGCTCCGTGGTGTTCACCAGGAGGGCCTCCACGCGCACGAGGTCGCCCACGTGGATGTTCCGCACGAAGCGCACGCCGCCGCCGAACACCGCGACCACGGATTCATGGCCGGTCCAGCGGGCGGCGCAGACGGCGGCCGCCTCGTCCACCCAGCGCAGGATCGCGCCCGCGTTGATGGTGCCGCCCACGGTGGCCTCCGCGTTGGGGGCCAGGAACGCGAGGGTGCTCATCTCCTCGGGGGCCTCCCCGGGCGCGGGGAACGGCAGTCGGGCCATGCCACGCTCGACGGCGCGGCGGGCCACGGTGGAGCGGCGGGCCTGTTCGTCGCGCTCGATCTGGCCGGGGGTCGAGGGCTCCCAGACCGGCACGGTCACCCGCACCCCGCCCTCCTCCGCGGCGTAGACCACGAGGGACGAGGTGGCGACCACGGGGTCGCCGTCGTCGTCGCGGATCTCCGGCAGCAGCAGACGGGTCTGGACGTGCACCTCGGCGCCGTCCGTGTGGACCACGCGCGCCTGCACCACGGCACGGCGGTCCACCGGCACGGGGTGCCGGAACTGGGTGTGCCCCATGTAGCGGGCACGCACGAACGTCCCGGCCCAGCTCGCCGCGACGGCGTAGCCGGCCTTCTCGATCCAGGAGATGACGGTGCCGGCGTCCACCAGGCCGGTGGGATGATCGAAGCTGTCCGCCCGGAATTCGAGGGCGAGGGCTCCGGGTGGTCTCATGCCGTCGAACGTATCACCCGAGTCCGGGCCCTGTGCGGCCGGTCACGCCCCGTCCAGGAGTCTGCGGGGAACCTCTCGGCCGCGCCCCAGGCGGGTCCGCGCACGGGGGAGAATGGACCCATGACCGCCTTCGACCGTCTCCCCCTGCCCGCGGAGCCCCAGACCCCGCACGACCGCCTGCGCCGCCGCACCGAGGCCGCCGTCGCCGAGCGCGGGGAGGCCGCCGTCGCCGGGCTGGCGGTGCGCCTGATGACCGGCGCGGCCACCCCCGATGACGTCACCTCAGGCGCCGCCCGCGCCCTGACCGGCGACGACGGCGACCTCAGCCCCGCCGCGGCCGGCGCCCTGGCTCTGATGCACGCGTGGCACCGCAGCGCGCTGCCCGCCCTGACCGGGGCGCTCACCGCCCCCGAGGCGGACGTCCGCTCGGCGGCCCACCTCGTGCTCGCCTCCCGGGCCGGTTCGCTGCGCCGCGACGCCGCCGTCGACCGCGCCCTCGTGGACGCGGTGCGGGCCGGCTGCGCCGACCCGGACCCGGGGGTCCGCGCGTCGGCCGCGTCCGCGCTGGGCGCCCTCGCCCGCCCCGAGGACCTCGAGTCCGCCCTGCCCGTGCTCACCGGCATGGTGATGGACGTGGACGCGGACCTGGCCGCGGTCGCCGAGCTGGCCCTCGAGCAGCTCGCGATCCGCCTGGACCGGCCCGGCCTGCGGGTCAGCCTCGAGGGCTGAGGCGACGCCCGTGCAGTGCCCCCACTTCGACGTCGGCGAGTGCCATTCCTGCCCGCTGATGGGCGTGCCGTACGCCCGGCAGCTCGCGGACAAGCAGGCCGCGGTCCTGGCCGCGCTGGCGGACGCCGTCGACGCGGACACGGTCGTAGCCGAGCCGTTCGCCTCCGCGGAGGCGGGGTTCCGGAACAAGGCGAAGCTCGTGGTCACGGGGTCGGCGGCGGCGCCGCGGCTGGGCATCCTGGACCCGCGGCAGCACCCCCGCCATCACGACGGCGCCGGCGTGGACCTGCGCGACTGCGGCCTGTACGAGGTCGGCATGGAGGGCGTGTTCGAGGCATGCGCGGCGGCGGTGACTGCGGCCGGGCTGGAGCCGTACGACGTGGCCGCCCGCACGGGTGAGCTGAAGAACGTGATCGTGACGCTCTCCCCCGACCGGGAGGCGATGGTCCGGTTCGTGCTGCGCTCCGCCGACCGGCTGGACGCGCTGCGCGCGGCGGTCCCGGGGCTGCTGGATGACCTCGCGGCGCGCGGGACACCCGCCGCCGTGGTGAGCGCGAACCTGCTGCCCGAGCACGTGGCCCTGCCCGAGGGCGACGAGGAGATCGTGCTCGCCGGCGGGCCGACCCTGCGGATGGAACTGAACGGGATCGGCCTGCGGCTGCGCCCGCAGGGGTTCTTCCAGACGAACACCGCGGTGACCGAGGGGCTGTACGCGACGGCGGCGGCGTGGGTCGCCGAGGGCGGTGTGCCGGCGTCGGCGTGGGACCTGTACTGCGGGGTGGGCGGGTTCGCGTTCCACCTGGCCCGGGCCGGCGTGCGGGACGTGTGGGGCATGGAGTCCTCCGCCGAGGCGGTGGCCGCGGCCCGGGAGACGGCCGCGGAGCTCGGCCTGGCCGACCGGGTGCGCTTCTCCGCCGGCGACGCCACCTCCGCGCTTTCGTTCGAGAAACGGCGGGCTCCGGAGGCGCTTTCGTTCGAGAAACGGCGGGCCCGCCCGGACGCCGTCGTCGTGAATCCGCCGCGGCGGGGCATCGGCGCCGAGCTGGCCGACGCGCTGGAGGACTCGGGCGTGTCCACCGTGCTGTACTCCAGTTGCAACCCGGCGACGCTCGCGCAGGACCTGGCCCGGATGCCGAGCTATCGGGTGGCGCGGGTGCAGGTGTTCGACATGTTCCCCCAGACCCGGCACGCGGAGGTGCTCACGCTGCTGACCCGGCGGTGACGGAAGCCGGGGCGCGTCACCGCGGGCTCCCCGCCCGGCGGTTCCGCTTCTTCAACTCGTCGAACACGTCGAACAGCGTGTTCATCGAGGGCGCCAGAGCCGCCTGCGTCCGCACGCAGGGCTGCGGGTTCGTGAGGCCACCGGCCTGGAGGGGCCGCCCCGAGTCCCACCGGTTGGCCTTCCGCAGACCCCCCTCATTCCACAGCTTCTTGCCGACGAACAGACACAGCTGGAAGGTGTGCTCCGCCTGCGCCCCGGCACCACCCACCTCCTGCACGTCGACCCAGTCCACCGACCAATCCCGCGTCCACACCCGCCGCTCATCGAACGTGACATGCCGAGGCCGGAACAGACCCATCGTCGCGGCGGGAAGCACCGCCAACGCCAGCGCCAACCCGATGAACGACGCCACACGCCACACCCCGAACCCGGCCGAGACATCCTCCGGCGGCCGGAAGATCACCCACACGAACACCGCGATGCACACCACGACGATCAGCCACAGGAACAGCCACCGCGCCGGACGCACCCGCGCCTGCACCGGCAGACTCGCCAGGATCTCCTCCCGCGTCGCCTTCTTCCGCAACCGCGTCGGCTTCGCATCTATCACTTGCTCCTCATCCAGTTCATGAGCCCTCCGCCCCCCGGCCATCTCCGCCGAGTGTGTCCTGCTCGTTCCCGGGCCACGCTTCCGGCGCGCGGGGGCACATGTCCGCCCCGTCGGCACGACCCTATTCCCGGAACCCACCGCGCCGCAGCGACATCACCGCAGCTGAGAACCGCTGTGATGTCGCTGCGGTGCGGTCGGCCGGAACGACGGCGCGCTCGCTGCGGTGAACATCGCCGCGGCACTCCCCGTGCGGCCCCACTTCCCCGCCCGTAGGCTGGTTCCCATGTCGCAGACGCTCACCCCCGCCGCTCCGCAGGACCTGAACGCCCGCCGCCACCGGCTCCGCCGCTACCGCGCCGTCATCTTCGACATGGACGGGGTCATCACGGACACCGCCGGCGTGCACGCGCAGGCGTGGAAGGAGCTCTTCGACGGGGCGCTGCCCGCCGTGGGCGCGCTGCCCGCCAACGCCGCCGTCGTCGCCGCGGACCCGGACGTGCTGCGTCCCTTCGACGCCGCCGCCGACTACCTGCACCACGTGGACGGGCGCCCCCGCGAGGACGGAGTCCGCACGTTCTTCGCCTCCCGCGGCCTGCAGGTCCCGGAGGCCGACGCCCCCGAGGCGGACGCGGCCCCGGAGCTGACGGTCCTCGCCCTCGCCGAGCGCAAGCAGGGCTACTTCGAGCAGGTCCTCGAGCGCGACGGCGTCCGCGTGTTCCCGGAGGCCCAGGACCTCCTCGAGCGGCTGCGGGCCAAGGGTGTGCCGGTCGCACTGGTCACCAGCTCCAAGAACTCCCGCGCCGTGCTCACGGCCGGCGGCGTGCTGGACTTCTTCCCCGTGATCGTGGACGGGAACACCGCCGTCGAGCGCGGGCTGCCGGGCAAGCCGGACCCGGCGATGTTCTGGGAGGCCGCCCGCGAGCTGGGCGTCGACGTCGCGGACGCGATGGTCCTCGAGGACGCCGTCTCCGGCGTGAAGGCCGCCTCGGACGGCCGCTTCGGCCTCGTGATCGGCGTGGACCGCGAGCCCGAGCTCGGCAAGGGCCGACTCAAGGCGGCCGGCGCCCACCTGGTGGTCCAGGACTACGGGACCCTGCATCTGGAGGACCGCACCACCACCCCGTTCGACCCCGCGTGGGTGCTGCGCTGGGACCGCTTCGACCCGGCCTCCGAGGGCACGCGCGAGGTGCTGTGCACCCTGGCCAACGGGTACTGGGGCACCCGCGGCGCTGTGCCCGGCACGCACATCTCCTCCGTCCACTACCCCGGCACCTACATGGCCGGGGTGTTCAACCGGCTGACCTCGATGGTCCAGGGCCGGGTCGTGGAGACCGAGCACATGGTCAACATCCAGGACTGGACCCCGCTCGTGGTGACCCCGCGCCACGGCCGCCCGCTGCTGCCGGGCGAGGAGAACCTCGTGGAGTACGGCCAGGAGATGGACCTGCGCCGCGGCGTGCTCTCCCGCACCATGACCTTCGAGGACGAGCAGGGCCGGCGCACCACGGTCCACACCCGGCAGTTCACCTCGCTGGCCAACCGGCACCTCGCCGCGATCGAGCTGACCGTGGTGGCGGAGAACTGGTCCGGGGACCTCACGGTGCGCTCGAAGATCGAGGGCCGCGTGGCCAACCTCAACGTCTCCGACGACCGCACCCTCGCCAACCAGCACCTCGAGCCGGTCCAGGCCCGGGAGATCGACGGCGAGACCGTCCTGCTCGAGACCGCCACCAACCAGTCCGGCATCCACGTGGCCATGGCCACCCGCACCCGCCAGGTGGCGCCGGTGGGCCACCACGAGCCCATCCGCCGCCCCGTGGACGGCTCGGACCTGGTGGTCGGCCAGGACATCCTCCTCCACGTGGACGAGGGCGTGCCGCTCGTGCTGGAGAAGATCGCCGCCGTCGCCACGAGCCACGACCACGCCAACGCCTCCGTGTGGGAGTCGGCGGTGAAGGACGTCCAGCGCGCCCAGAACTTCCGCAACCTGCTGACCCTGCACGAGCAGCGCTGGGGCACCAACTGGGACCGGTTCTCCGTGCGCATCGACCTGGCCGAGCCGTACCGGCATCAGCGCCGCTCCACGGCGGCGGAGGCCGGCGGCGAATACGCGCCGCCCGTCGTCGACGCCGGCCACTCGGCCCCGGTGGGGTCCGCGGTCCCGATGGGCAAGGACGGCGCGTCGCTGCGCCAGCAGCTCGCCCTGAACCTGCACACGTTCCACGTGCTCCAGACGGCCTACGGCCGCCGCCGGGACCTGGACGCCTCCGTGGGGGCACGCGGCCTGCACGGCGAGGGCTACCGCGGCCACATCTTCTGGGACGAGATCTACGTCTACCCGATGCTCACGCTGCGCCGCCCCGAGATCACCCGGGGCCTGCTGATGTACCGCTACCGGCGTCTCAACGAGGCCCGCGCCAACGCCCAGGCCGAGGGCTGGGCCGGTGCCATGTACCCGTGGCAGTCCGGGGCGGACGGCTCCGAGGAGACGCCCACCGAGCTGTGGAACCCGCGCTCGCGCATGTGGATGCCGGACAACTCCCACAACCAGCGGCACGTCTCCCTGGACATCGCCTACTCGGTGCTGCGGTACATCGAGATCACGAAGGACACGTCCTTCATCTCGGACTACGGCGCGGAGATGCTCGTGGAGATCTCCCGGTTCTTCATGTCCATGACCCTGCACAACGCCGTCACGGACCGCTACGAGATCCACGGCGTCATGGGCCCGGACGAGTTCCACGACGGCTATCCCGAGACCCCCGGCTCCGGCCTGCGCAACAACGCGTACACGAACGTGCTGACCTCGTGGGTGCTCGCGGAGACCGCCCGCCTGGTCCGCTGGCTGGACACGATCGACGACGGCCTGCCCGAGCTCATGGAGATCTCCGAGGAGGAGATCGAGCGCTGGGAGGAGGTCAGCACCCGCCTGACCGTGCCGTTCTTCGAGGAGGGCGAGGAGGCCGGCATCCTCGCCCAGTTCGAGGGCTACCAGGACCTGCTCGAGTTCGACTGGGAGGCCTACCGCGCCAAGTACGGGAACATCGGCCGCATGGACCTGATCCTGCAGGCCGAGGGCGACGCCACCAACCGGTACAAGCTCTCCAAGCAGGCCGACACCCTCATGCTCGGCTACCTGTTCTCCGCCGAGGAGCTGGACCGGATCCTGCGCCGCATGGGCTACGAGCTGCCGCAGGAGGCGTTCGAGCGGATGGTCACCTACTACGAGGCCCGCTCGACGCACGGCTCCACGCTCTCCCGGCTGGTGCACGCGTGGGTGGCGGCCCGCACGGACCCGGACCGCTCGTGGGACCTGTTCACGGAGGCCCTCGAGTCGGACCTCTCGGACACGCAGGGCGGCACCACCAAGGAGGGCATCCACCTGGGCCTGATGGCGGGCACCGTGGACACGGTGATCCGCTGCTACGCGGGCCTCGAGACGCGCGACGACGTCGTCCGGCTGCACCCCCGCATGCCCGCCCAGCTGCCCGGCGCCCGGTTCACCATCCGGTTCCGCCAGCAGCCCGTGGTCATCCAGATGACCCAGCGGGAGGTGACGGTGGCCGCGGGCGAGGGCATGTGGCACGACGTGCCGATGATCATCGCCGGCCGCGAGCACACCCTGTCCCCCGGCGAGAAGCTGACGGTCCCGCTGGGCTGAGGGCCGCCGTCGTCGGCCACCCCACCCCGTCCCTTTGGGGGCGAAAGTGGGCGGTATCCCGCGCGGATACCGCCCACTTTCGCCCCCGGACGCGGGAGGACGCGGGAGGACGCGGCTGCCGCCCCGGCTCAGCGCAGCGGCAGCTCGGCGCGGACCACCCAGCAGCCGCCCAGCGGGCCGGCCGTGAGGGTGCCGCCGAACACGGCCACGCGCTCGCGCATGCCGGCCAGGCCGAAGCCGCTGGCCATCGCGACCACCACGCGGTCGCGGCGGGGCTCGCCCTCGTCCATGGGGCTGGCGATGCACAGCACGAGGCGGTCCGCGCCCTCGAGCTGCGAGGTCAGGCGCACCGTGCCGCGGCGCGGGGCGTGCTTGAGGATGTTCGTCACCGACTCCTGCACCACACGCAGCACGGTCAGCTCCAGGGAGCGCGGCAGCTCGTCCAGCTCGGTCAGCGAGCGCTCGACCGCGAACCCGGCCGCGTGCAGCTGGGCCTCGAACTCGTCGAGGCGGGCCGGCAGGTCCACGACGGCGTCCCCCTCCGCCGTCTGCGCGTTGCGGGAGGAGCCGCGCAGCGCGGTGAGCATGCGGCGCAGGTCCACGAGGGACTGCCGGGCGGCCTGCTCGATGGCCTTCTCCGCGGCGGCCCGCTTCTCCGGGTCCTTCTGGGTGGGCAGCATGGCGGCCTGCATCGAGATCACGGTGAGCCCGTGCGCGACGACGTCGTGCAGCTCCGCCGCGATCCGCTGCCGCTCCGCCTCCGCGGCGCAGGCGGCGGCCTCCTCGGCCCGGCGCAGGGCCGCCTCGCGGTCCCGGGCCCGATGCCGGGATCGGCGGATCATGAAGGCCGGCACCGCCACGCACAGCGCGACGATGAGCGTGATGACCATGACGCCCTTGAGGCTGTCCTCGTCCGCCCACGTGCCGTCGGTGAGGACCTCGCCCGCGACGGTGAGCAGGATGAGGGCGCCCAGGGCGAACCAGACGAACACCCGGTGCGAGTACCGCGTCACCATGGCCGCGCCCAGGACGACCCCGCCACTGAACGCCTGCGGGGTGAGGTGCGCGTGGTCCGCCTCCACGAGGCCCACCAGACCGAACGTGCTCCCGAGCAGCACGAACACCGCCGCGAGGGTGGGCTGCCACCCGAACAGCAGCGTGACCAGCACGCTCGCCAGGAACAGGACCCAGCGCAGGAGCGGCTCCCGCCCCTCACCCGTCAGCCCGCCGTCCTCCTCGAGGATGCCCGCGAGTTCGGGGTCAGCGCTCAGCCCGGCGGCCACCGTGGGCCCCAGCACCAGGGTGAGGATCTCCCCCAGCACCATGAGCCCGACGATCACGTAGAGGACGATCCGCATGTGCCGGGAGACGGGTTCCGTGCGCAGGATCGCGGGCAGGCGGGAGTCCAGGGGAGACTCGGCGGGCGGGCGCGACGTCGCCGTCGTCGTCCGAGCCGGGGCGGGCGCCGCGATGCTCATCCGATGTCCACGAGGCCCGCGCGGGCGGCGCGGATGAGGATCTGCACGCGGTCACGGACCTGCCACTTGTCCAGGACCTTGCCGATGTGGGACTTCACCGTGGCCTCCGCGAGGAACAGGGCGCCGGCGATCTCCGCGTTGGAGGCGCCCTTGGCGAGCTCGCGGACCACGTCCAGCTCGCGCTCGGTGAGGCGCTCGTGCGGGGCGAGGGGCTCGGCCGGGCAGGGGTCGGCGTGCTCGGGGGCCGCGGTGACGGCCTCCACCAGGTCCGCGGCCACGCGGGCGGAGAACACGGCGTCCCCGGCGTGGACGCGGCGGATGGCGTCCACGACCTCGGCCGGCGGTGCGTCCTTCACGAGGTAGCCTGCGGCGCCGGCGCGCAGGGCGGGCACGAGGTACTGCTCGGAGGAGAAGGTGGTGATCGCCAGGACGCGCACGCCCGGGGCCTCGGCGGAGATGCGCGCGGTGGCCTCGACGCCGTCCATGCGGGGCATCTGCATGTCCATCAGCACGACGTCGGGGGCCAGCGTGCGGGCCGCCTCGAGGGCCTGGACCCCGTCCTCGGCGGAGCCGACCACCTCGAGGTCCTCGGCCTGGGCCACGAAGTGCTCGAGGGCGGTGCGCATCAACGCCTGGTCGTCGGCCACGACTACTCGGATCATGGCGTCCAGCCTAGGCGGCGCACAGGCCGCCGCGCGTCCGCCGAAGGTCGACGTCGGCCCCCGCCTCGGGGCGGATCCGGCTGGCCACCCCGCCCGGCCGGCCACCGCAGTCCCGGCGCCTCCGTGGGCAGACCCCGCAACCCCATCGCCTTCGTGGGCAGAACCCACAACCCCATCGCCTCCGTGGGCAGAACCCACAACCCCGTCGCCTCCGTGGGCAGAAGAGAGGGCACTTCTGCCCACGGAACGCTCTGGCCTGCCGCTTCCGCCCACGGAACCGGGCCGCCCCACCCGGGCCCCGCTCCACCCCCCGCGCGTCACCGCGGCAGCAGGAACCAGCCCATCACGGCCATGCCGAGGATCCCGGCGAGCATGGCCGGCAGCAGCACCACGAACAGGTTCCGCCGCGTCACGGCCCAGCCGGGCATGTGCGGCGACTGCGCCCCCGCGGCCATGCCGTGGGCCACCTGGATGCGGGCGGGCCCGGCGACGATGCCCCAGCCGGCGGCCGCGTTGTGCAGGCCGTTGGACCAGGGCGGGGGGACGCCCAGGGCGGCGCCCGTGTCCATCTGCAGGGGGCCGATCAGGGCCATGGCCCCGGTGTTCGAGGCCGTGATGAAGCCGGCGAACGCGCCGAGGAACGGCATCGCCACCAGGTAGGACTCCCCCATCCCGCTGAGCGCGCCCGCGAGCGCCTGCGAGACCCCGCCGGCGGAGAGGATGAGCCCGAACGCCACGTAGAGCGCGTTGGGGATGGCGGTGCCCACCCACAGCTTCCCGGCCTCGCGGGGGACGCGGCGGCGGGCGGCGGCGTCGAGGTGGAGCAGCTGCACGCCCACGCCCACCGCCACGAACGCCCACAGCGCCGGCGTCCCCACGAGGGCCGCCGCCCCCTCGAGTCCGAACGCGCCCTTCACGGTGGTGCCCAGCACGGTGCCGGCCATGAGCGTCAGGTACGGCACCACGTCCCGCCCCGGCCCGGGCAGCAGCCGGCCGCCGCGGATCACGAGGAGCCAGGCCACGGTGAGCACGAACGTGGCGACGGCGCCCGCCGGCGCGGTGCCGACCACGAGGTTCGCCCCCAGGATCAGCGCCCACTGGGCGACCCCGGAGAGCACGGCGATGCCGAGCCAGGGCAGCGTGCGGGCCGGGCCGACGTCGACCCGCATGCCGCGCGCCCCGCGCAGGAGCAGCACCGTGGTCACGCCCGCCACCAGGCAGGCCGGCAGGTTGAACACCGCCGCGGTGACCCCGATCTCCCGGAAGTCCAGGCCGAACAGGCGGGCGCCCATGAGCGTGCCCGGCGCCATGGACCCCCACGGCCCGATCGTGAGCGCGAGGATGGAGATCAGCGCGGACCGGAACGCCGTGTAGCCCAGACCCAGCAGCAGCGGCACGCCCACGATCAGGGAGACGCCGAACCCGGTCACGGTCTCGAGGAACGGGATGACGCCGTGCACCATGAGCAGCGCGGTCGCGATCGTCGGGCCGTTGCCCGCCGAGAGCCACGCGGCCAGGCGCGCGTGCCCGCCCGAGTACTCCATGACGCGGGACAGGGTGATGCCGCCGGCGATGATCGCCAGGATCTCGAGCAGCGTGGGCACGCCGGCGCCGATCGCGCCGCCCAGGTCGCCCGGGGCCACGCCGAAGGCCGTGAGGGCCAGCAGCACGGCCACGGCCGTCCCGGCCGCCGGGGCCACCCACGCGGGCAGCCGGGTGAGCAGCAGCACGAGGGTGAGCAGGATGGGCGAGAGCGCGAGCAGCACCTCCACGACGCACCTCCCTCTCCTCGTGTACCCCGCCCCACTGTAGGCGCGGGGCGGGTCCGGGCCCTCCCCCTACGCTGGGGGTCATGACGCAGCCATCCCACGACGACGTCACCCGCGCCCGCCTGATCCCGCCCGTGCCCGTGGCGGTGGCCCCGATGGCCGGCGGCCCCTCGACCCCGGAGCTGGTGGCCGCCGTCGTGGGCGCCGGCGGCGGCGGGTTCCTCGCCGGCGGCATGCGGACGGCCGTGCAGATGCGCGCGCAGGTGGACGCGCTGCGCGCGCTGCTGGGCGCGGAGGGGCCGGACCGCTGGGGCGTGAACCTGTTCGTCCCGGACGCGGTGAACACGGCGATCCCCGCCGCCGCACGCACCGCGGCCGCACGGTCGGCGCGGACGGCGGCCGTCGCCGCGTACCGGGCGGGCCTGACGGCCGACGGCGCCGCCGGCCTGCCCACCGCCGCGGACGTCGTCCCGGACCCGGACGCCGAACGGGCCGACTTCGACGCCCTGCTCACCGCCGCCGAGGAGCAGGCGTGGCCGCTGGTCTCCTTCACGTTCGGCCTGCCGGCCGCCGACGTGTTCGCCCGGCTGGCCGCCGCGGGTATCCCGGCCGGAGCCACCGTGACGGACGCGACCGAGGCGCGGGCCGCCCTCGACCACGGGGCCGCGTTCCTCGTGGTGCAGGGCCACCGCGCCGGCGGGCACCGGGGCACGTCGGACCCGGCCGCGGAGCCGACCCGCGCCGAGATGCCGACGGTGCTGGCGGCGGTGCGCGACGTCGTCGGGACGGGGGCCGCGAGCGCCATGCCCGTGGTGGCCGCGGGCGGCGTGGGCACCGCCGAGGACGTGCGCGCCCTGCTCACCGCCGGCGCGGACGCCGTCGCGGCCGGCACCGCGTTCCTCCTCACCCCGGAGGCGGGCACCTCGGCGGCGCACCGGGCCGCCGTCGCGGCGTGTGCGGCCGGGACACGCTTCTCCGCCGACGACGGCCGGGCCCGCACCGCCCTGACCCGCGCCTACACGGGGCGGTGGGCGCGGTCGCTGGCCACCGCGTTCATGGCGGAGCACCCGGACGCCCCCGCCGCGTACCCCGAGGTCAACGTCCTGACGAAGGGGCTGCGCGCCGCCGCCGCGGCCGTCGGCGACCTCGAACGCGTCCACCTGTGGGCCGGCACCGAGGCGCACCGGGTCCGTGAGGCGCCGGCCGCCGACGTCCTCGCCTCCCTCGCGCCCTGAGGACCGTCCCGGATCATCCCGCGGACTGACGCCGGCCCCTCGGCCTGCGGCCTAGGCTGGCCCGCGTGAACCCCCTGCGCCGCCTCGACCAGTGGACGCGCCTGCACCCCGTGCGCACCGACGTGATGGCCGCCGCGGCACTGTTCACCGTGCTCGTGGCGCTGCCGTGGATCGCGCTCGGGCCGATGGTCGCCCCGGACCCCCAGGGCCGGCAGACGGCCGTCTCCCTCCTGGCCGGGGCCGGCATGGTCCTGCCGTGGGCCGTGCGTCGGGTGCGCCCGGTGGCCTCGGCCGCCGTCGTGACGGCCGCGGCCGTCCTGCACCTGCTCGCCGGGCCCGAGTTCAGCCTGTCCCTGCTGATGGTGCCGCTCACCGTCTACAACCTCGCTGCAAACGCGCCCCGGAGCGTCTCCGTGGCCGGGCTCCTCCTGGGGCTGGTCGGCGGCGTGGCCAACGGGGTGAAGGTGTGGCTGTTCCCGGCGCAGTTCGTCACCCCCGACGGCCTCACCGTCCGCTCCCCCGCGGAGCCGCTGGCCATGGTCATCATGGCGATCGGCTGCGGGCTCGTGGTGCTCACCGCGTGGGCGTTCGGCGACGTCGTGCGCAACCGCCGCCTCGCCGTGCGCGCCCTCGAGGACCGCGCCCACCGTCTCGAGGTGCAGTCCCGGCAGGAGCGCGAGCTCGCCGCCGCCGACGAGCGCAGCCACATCGCCCGCGAGATGCACGACATCGTCGCCCACTCCCTGCAGGTGATCATCTCCCAGGCCGACGGCGCCCGGTACGCCGCCGCCGCCAAGCCCGCGCTCGCGGTCACCGCGCTCGAGACCATCGGCCAGACCGGCCGCTCCGCGCTCGCGGACATGCGCCAGCTGCTCGGCGTGCTCCGCGAGACCGGCGAGACCGTGGCCGGGGTGCCCGGCGTGACGGACGACGACGCCCGGCGGCCCGCCGCCGACGCCTCCCCCGACGGCCGCGGCGCCCGCCTGCCCCCGGGCCGCCGACCCCAGCCGCGGCTCGCGGACCTGCCCGCGCTCGTGGAGACGATGCGGCTGTCCGGACTCGAGGTGTCCCTGCTGGAGACCGGCACGCCCCGCCGTGCGCTGCCGGCGGGCGGCGAGCTGGCCGCGTACCGGATCGTGCAGGAGGCGCTGACCAACACGCTGCGCCACGGCGGGCCGGACGCGGACGCGTTCGTCACGCTCGCCTGGACGGCGCGCGGCCTGGACCTGCAGATCGACGACGACGGCCGCGGCGCCGCCGCCGACCCCGCCACCCGGGGCAGCGGCCAGGGTCTGCGGGGGGCCGCCGAGCGGACGGCCCTGTTCGGCGGGACGCTCGAGACGGGGCCGCGCGTCGGGACCGGGTACCGCGTGTCCGCCCACCTGCCGTACTCGGCGGTGTGAGGGGTGGCCGCCCCCGCCCGACTTGAGAGGATGACCCCATGAGCTCCGAGGAGACCGCCCCCGTCCGCGTGGCCCTGGTGGACGACCAGGCACTGATCCGCTCCGGGCTGGCCATGCTCGTGGACTCGCAGCCGGACCTGACGGTCGTGGCGGAGGCGGGCAGCGGGCGCGAGGCGGTGGCGTCGGTGTCCGTGGCGGGCGCCGACGTCGTGCTGATGGACGTGCGCATGCCGGAGATGGACGGCATCGAGGCCACCCGCGCGCTGCTGCGCCGGCCGGACGCCCCGCGCGTCGTGGTGCTGACCACCTTCGACCTGGACGAATACGCGTTCGACGCGATCGAGGCGGGCGCCAGCGGCTTCCTGCTCAAGGACGCCCCGCCCGAGGAGCTGCTCGCCGCGATCCGCACGGTGCACCGGGGCGACGCCGTGATCGCCCCGTCCACGACGCGCCGGCTCATGGCGCACATGGCCCCGCGCCTGCGCTCGGACCAGGTCCGCAGCGCGGAGTGCGAGGAGCAGCAGGCGGCCGTGGCGTCGCTGACCCCGCGCGAGCGCGAGGTGCTGGTGCTCATGGCGCAGGGCGCCGCGAATCTGGAGATCGCCGCCGAGCTCGTGCTCTCCGAGGCCACAGTGAAGACGCACGTGGGCCGGGTGCTGGCCAAGCTCGGCGCCCGCGACCGCGTGCAGGCCGTGCTCATCGCCCACCGCGCGGGTCTCGTGCAGTTCTGACCCGCCGTTCCGGCACGCCCCCGCTTCAGCCCCTGCTCCAGCCCCCGCCCCACCCCTCGTCGAGGCCCGCAGACACGCCGCTACGCCGTCGTCGTAGCGGCGTGTCTGCGGGCCTCGACGGCCGGCCTCGACGGCCGGCCGGGGCGGCGGAGCCCTTCCCTGAGCCTCTCCCCAGGCACCTGACAGTGCAATCACAGGTCATACCTGGGTATGAGTCGGACGCCCCGAGGTTCATCCTCATGGCCCTGCCGGTGCGCCCACCCCCTCCGCGATGCTGGACGCAGGCCCCGCAGCGGGTCCGCCGCCGGGGTGCACGCGCCGATGGCCGCCCCGGCCCGACGCGCACTGGAGGAGAGGCACCATGACCGGCAGCATCCTGGACCACCCCACCCCGACGACGTCCCGCGCCTCCGACCCAGCCGCCGAGCAGGCGCAGCGGGACAGTGAATGCGTGGCCTTCTTCGTGGCGCTGGTGACGGCCGCCGTCGTGATGCTGGGCCTGAGCCTGTTCACGGGGGTCGAGGGGCTGCTCCGCCTGGCGCTCACCGCGGGCGCCGGCCTGCTCGCCGGCGCCGTCGCGTGGGCCACCGCCCGCCCCGTCCTGGAGGACGACGCCCCGGGCGACTGACCCGGCCGCGCCCTCAGGGCCGCAGGCCGCGCAGGTACGTGTCCAGCAGCCAGCCCCGCTGGTCCGGGCCGTGGCCCAGCAGCGCGCACTCCGGCGACCGGGTGACCATGAGCAGGCCGAACAGGTAGTCCGCCCCGGTCACGTCCGGGCCCACGAGCCCGGCCCGCCGCGCCTCGGCCACCACCTGGTCCGCGAGCTCGAGGATCACACGCTCGGCCTCGGCGATGAGGGCCTCGGGCGGCCGGTCGGCGGGGTCGAAGTCGTCCCGGGCCGCCGCGAGCGAGGCCAGGTTCACGGCCCCCAGGTCCTCCGCGAGCCTCCGCCACCGCGCCTCGGTCCCACCGCCGTGCCCGTCCCCGCCCACCCCGTCGAGGAAGGCCTGCAGGATCCCCCCGGTGCGGGCCACGACGTCCTCGAGCACGGCGTCCAGCAGATCCCGACGCGTGGGGAAGTGCCGGTACAGCGTCCCCACGCCGATCCCGGCCTCCTGCGCCACCCCGCGCAGGGACATCGCCGCCCCCTGGGTGGCGATGAGACGGCCGGCGGCCGCCAGCAGGTCCTGGCGGTTGGCGCGGGCGTCGGCTCTCATGTCCCCATCATCCCACTCCACCCCGCACCGCCCGGCGGCGGGGACCTGACGCCCTCGGGTCCACGCCTCGCCGGCCCGCCTCATCCCCGGGCATGACCCGCCGCCCGCGGAGGTGGTCCCCTCCTCCGATCCGCCCCGCCGGGTCCGCGCGGGAGAGTGGCCGCCATGGACACCTCTTCCCCCGCACACCCCTTCTCCCCCACGACCCCCGGCCCCGTCGCGCCGGGGCCGGGCACGCCGTCGTCGTCCGCCACCACGACGACGGCGCCCGCCGTCTGCGCCCGCGGCCTCACCCGCGCCTACGGGCGCGGTGACGCGCAGGTGCACGCCCTGCGCGGGGTGGACGTGGACTTCGCCTCGGGCGCGTTCACCGCGATCATGGGGCCCTCGGGGTCGGGCAAGTCGACGCTCCTGCACTGCCTGGCCGGGCTGGACGCGCGGACCTCGGGCTCCGTGAGGATCGGCGGCACGGAGATCACAGGACTGGACGACACCGCCCTGACCCGCCTGCGCCACCGCCCGCACGAGCTCTCGGGCGGTCAGCAGCAGCGCGTCGCCGTCGCCCGCGCCCTGCTCACCCGACCGGGCGTCGTGTTCGGGGACGAGCCCACCGGCAACCTGGACACCGCCACCTCCACCGAGGTGTGAGCAGGCGGGGCGCGGTGCGTGCGAGCCGCGCCCCACAGCTCGGCGCCGGTCCGCGGCCCCGGCGACGCGCCCGAGACCTCGTGACGGGGTCCCGGGCGCGCCCTACGCTGAGCCGCATGAGCGAGACCCTGTCTCCTATACACATCCCCCGACCCACGAGACAGAGCTACATCTCGTATTCCGCCTTTTGCTTAAAAAAAAAAAAAGAAAAAACAAGTATACTACCAAAACTA
>NZ_VIGS01000030.1:0-29124 GCF_006704135.1 Micrococcus sp. R8502A1 | reverse complement strand
CTGTTACTCCTACAGTTGTCCTACAGCTGTTGTTTTTTTTTTTTTCAAACAAAACACGCCATACAATATGAAGTTCCGCCCCGTGGCCTGGGAGTTGTGTAGAAGAGACGGCCCCGCCGACCCCGCGTCCGGGGCCTTCACCCCTGACCAGCGCCGCATCCTCACCGCACTGCTCATGCCGCTCTTCCTCGCGCTGATGAGCGTGTCCGTGGTGAACGTGGCGCTGCCGGCCATCGAGTCGGGCCTGGACGCCACGAGCGCGGATCTGCAGTGGGTGCTGGCGGGGTACACGCTGACGTTCGGCACCGTGCTCGTGGCCGCGGGCCGCGCCGGCGACCTGTGGGGGCGCAAGAACCTGTTCCTGGCGGGCATCACGCTGTACATGCTCGGCTCCCTGCTCTCCGGCCTGGCCGGGGACACCCTGCTGCTCAATGCCGGGCGCCTGCTCACGGGCCTGGGCGCGGGCGTGTTCAACCCCCAGGTCATCGGGTTCATCCAGTCGAACTTCCACGGCCGCGCCCGCGGGCGGGCCTACGGGCTCTTCGGCACCGTGGTGGGCCTCGGCGTGGCCGTGGGGCCCCTGCTCGGCGGGCTGTTCCTCGGCGCGTTCGGCCCCGAGTGGGGCTGGCGCTCCACGTTCCTCATGAACGTGCCCGTGGGCCTGGCCGCCGTCGCGATGGGCGCCCTCTGGCTGCCGCCGCCCACCCGCGTGCACGGCCTGCCCCCCGCCCCCGGACCACGCGGGATCGCCGCGCTCGACCCGGTGGGCGCCCTGCTGCTCGGCGCCGGCGGGGTGAGCCTCATGGTGCCGTTCATCGTCCCGGGCACCGCCTGGCTGCTGGTCCTCGCCGCCGCGCTCGTGACGGCGTGGTGGCTGTGGGAGAAGCGCGTGAAGGCCCGGGCGTCGGCCACCGGCGTGCAGCCCATGGTGGACCCGGCCCTGTTCCGGCGGCCGTCCTTCACGATCGGCGCGCTCGAGTCCACCATCTACCTGGCCACCATGCCGGCGGTGTTCGCGATCGTGGCGATCTTCCTGCAGCGCGGCATGGGGTTCACGCCGCTCGAGGCCGGCCTCGTGGGTCTGCCCGGCGCCGTCGTCGTGGCCTCCCTGTCCCCGTGGGTGGGTTCGATGGTGCAGCGGCGCGGGCCCGTGCTCGTGCTGCTCGGCGCCCTCGTGGGCCTCGTGTCGCTGGGGGTGCTCGCGCTCGCGTTCGAGCGCAGCGCGGCCGGCGCGTGGTCGCCGTGGATCGTGGGGGTGGGGCTGATCGTGCAGTCGGCCTCGCAGGCCCTGCTGCTCACCAGCACGCAGGTGCTGATGATGGACGACGTCGCCGGCCACGAGGCGGGGGCGGCCGGCGGCGTCGCCCAGACGGCGCAGCGTCTCGGCACCGCCCTGGGCCTGTCCGTGGTGACGGGCGCGTTCTTCGCGGCCCTGGCCGGCGCCGCAGCCGAGAGCGCCGGTCCGCCGTCGGCCGCGGCGTACGCGCACGCGGCCTCGACCGCCATGGGCATGGTGGCCGTGTGCTGGGCGCTCACCGCCGCGGTCGCGGCCCTGGACGTGGTCCGGCGGCGCCGCGCCGCGCGCGCGGCCTGACCGGCCCGCGGGGGCCTCAGCGCAGGAACAGCGCGCCGAGCCGGCGGGCGGCGAGCCACACCCCGACGCCGGCCATCACCACGAAGTAGAGGACGTGGCCGGCGGTCGCCCAGCTCAGCACGCCCACCGCGAGGGCGCGCATCATCTCCACGGCGTGCCACAGCGGGAACACGCGGATCACCCACTGGATCGGCTCCGGGTAGACCGCGAGCGGGAAGAACGTGGCCGAGAACAGGAACATGGGCATCAGCACGATCTGGACCCAGTCCATGTGCTGGAACGTCTTCATCCAGCTCGTCACCGCCATGCCGAGGGAGGCGAAGCCCAGCGCCACGAGCAGGGCGCCGGGGATCATGAGCAGCGCCGTCCACGAGGTGACGAGCCCGGCCACGGTCATGACGATCAGGAAGCCGACCGCGTAGATCAGCCCGCGCAGCAGCGCCATCGCGATCTCCCCGAGCGCCACGTCCAGCGGGCCCAGCCGCGTGGAGAGCATGGTCTGGTACGTCTTCGCGTAGCGCAGCTTGAAGAACACGTTCCACGTGGAGTCGTAGATGGCGCCGTTCATCGCCGAGACCGCCAGCAGTGCGGGGGCGAGGTACATGCCGTACGGGACGGGGGCGCCGTCCGGGCCGGCCACGTCGCCGACCAGCGCGCCGAGCCCCAGTCCCATGGAGGCCAGGTAGAGCACGGGCTCGAAGAAGCCGGAGAAGAACACCACCCAGTTGTTGGACTTCAGGGACAGGAACGCCCGCTCCATCACCGCGCGCACGTTGCCCGAGTACGCGCCGGCCAGCGGGCCGCGGCGCACGGGGATCTCGGGCATGGGCGGCACGGCGACGGCGTGTTCCCGCACCACCGACGACGACGGCGCGGCCGGGCCCGCCTGCGCGGCGGCGGGTGCGACGTCGGCGCGGGCGGCCCCGGTGCGCGCGGCACGGCGGCCCAGGCGCGGGGCACGGTCCCGGCGGGCGGCCGTGACGGCGTCGCGGTCCGGGGTGCCTCGGACCCAGCCGAGGCGGCGCGTGTAGATCCGCACCGCGAGCCAGGCCCCGCCGAGCGCGAGGGCCAGCAGGAACGCCACATGCGCCACGGTGAGCCAGACCGGCTCGGCCATCCCGTAGGAGAGCACGCGGCCGAGCTGGGCGGCATGCCACTGCGGGGAGAGCCAGCCGATCCAGCGCAGCCACACGGGCAGTACGTCCAGCGGGTAGAAGGTGGCGGAGAACAGGAACAGGGGCATGACCACGAGCCGCTGCAGGGTGGCGAACTGGCCCTTGTCCTCCTTCAGGGAGGCGGCGAACGCCATGATCGGCGCGCCGACGGCGAGCCCGCCGAGCGTGGCGGTGAGGACCTGCACCCACGCCCACGGGCTCGAGACCACGCCGAACGCCAGCATCACCAGCAGGAACACGGCGGCCTGGAACACGAACCGCAGGCTCACGGCCGCGAGGTGGCCCAGGGCGATCTGCGCCGGAGACAGCGGAGTGGCCTGCGCCGCGTAGTACGTGCGCTGCCATTGGAACCCGCCCATCACCGGGTAGGAGAACTCGACGGACGCGGTCATCAGCGCGCCCGAGGCCAGCAGCGCCGGGGCGATGAACGCGACGTAGGAGACCCCGCCCAGGGCGTCCTGCGGCATCCCGCCGCCCATGAGCTGGGCCAGGCCCAGGCCCATGGCCAGCAGGTAGAGCACGGGCTCGCCGAGCGCCCCGACGAGCAGCACCGCGCCGTAGCGGCGCATGTTCCGCAGCTGGTGTTCGGCGTAGAGCAGGACGCCGCGGCGCCTCACGCGCTCCGCGGACGCCGCCGCGGTGACCGGCGGGCGCAGCGGCTCGGCGGGCGAGGCGGGGCCGGGGGCCGTCGTCGTGATGGGGGACGGCACGGGTCAGTCCACCAGGGTGCGGCCGGTGAGGATGAGGAACACGTCCTCGAGGCTCGCGCGGCGGGTCAGCGTGGTGACGGGGGCGGGCAGGGCGCCCTCGTCGACGAGGCGCTGCACGACGTCGTGCAGGTCGTCCGCGCGTCGGGCGTAGACGAGGACTCGGTCCGGGAGGACCTCGACGCGGTGCACGACGCCGTCACCCGCGTGGGCCTGGACGGTGCGGGCCGCGGCCTCGTTGCGGTCCGCGCCGAAGCGCGCCTCGAGGACCTCGCGGGAGGCGTGCTCGCGGATGAGCTCGGCGGGGGTGCCGGCGGCCATGATCTCGCCGCCGTCGACCACGACGAGCCGGTCGCACAGCTGCTCCGCCTCGTCCATGTGGTGCGTGGTCAGCAGCAGCGTGGTGCCGCGTTCCTTGAGCCGGTAGAGGCGGTCCCACAGGATGTGGCGGGCCTGCGGGTCCAGGCCCGTGGTGGGCTCGTCGAGGAGGAAGAGGGCCGGCTCGTTGACCAGGGCGCGGGCGATCACGAGCCGGCGCTTCATGCCGCCGGAGAGGTCGGTGACCTTGGCGTCCGCCTTCTCGGTGAGCTGGGCGAAGGCCAGCAGCTCCTCGGCCTTGGGCCGCAGGTACGAGTAGGGCAGGCCGAAGTAGCGGCCGTAGATCAGGATGTTCTCCCGGGCGGTGAGCTCCTCGTCCAGGTTGTCCTGCTGGGGCACCACGCCCAGGCGCGCGCGGACGGCCGGTCCGTCCTCCTCCGGGTCGATGCCCAGGATGGTCAGCTCGCCCGCGGTGCGCTGCGAGGTGCCCGCGAGCATGCGCATGGTGGTGGACTTGCCCGCGCCGTTGGGGCCGAGCAGGCCGAAGCACTCGCCGGGGCGCACGTCCAGGTCGATGCCCTTCACGGCGTGGAACTCGCCGTACTGCTTGCGCAGCCCACGGGCACGGATGACGGAGGCGTCGCCGGGGGACGCGTGCAGAGTGGTGGGGCTCACAAGCCGACAGCATAGGCGCATCGCCCGCCCGGACGCGTGCCGCCCCCTCGGCGACGAACCCTGCGATATGGCCCCCATCCGGGGTGGATGGGGGCCATATCGCAGGGTTGGTCGCGGGAGTGGGAGAGGTCAGGCTCCGGCCCGCTCCCCGGCCCAGTCCTCGCCGTCGGCGGCACGCTCGGCGGCCTCGACGACGTTCGCCAGCAGCATGACGCGGGTCATCGGCCCGACGCCGCCCGGGTTCGGCGCCATCCAGGCCGCCTTCTCCTTCACGGCCGGGTCCACGTCGCCCAGGACGCGCGACGTCCCGTCCTCCCCGGTCACGCGGGAGACGCCCACGTCCAGGACGATCACGCCCTCCTTGACCTGCTCCGGCTTCACCATGTGGGCGGAGCCGGCGGCGGCGATCACGACGTCGGCGCTCGCCAGCAGCTCGTCGAGGTTCGTGGTGCCGGTGTGGGCCAGGGTCACGGTGGCGTTGACCTCGCGGCGGGTGAACACGAGGCCGGCGGGCCGGCCGATGGTCACGCCGCGGCCGATCACGAGCACGTGCTTGCCGGCCAGCCCCACACCGTGGTGGCGCAACAGCTCGACGCAGCCGGCCGGGGTGCACGGCAGCGGCGAGTCCAGCTCGCCGCCGACCGAGGCCACGAGCCGCCCCAGGTTCATGGGGTGCAGACCGTCCGCGTCCTTGTCCGGGTCGATGGCCTCGAGCACCTTCTGGGTGTCCACGTGCCGGGGCAGCGGCAGCTGGACGATGTAGCCCGTGCAGGCCGGGTCCTCGTTCAGCTCGCGCACGACGTCGAGGATCTGCTCCTCCGTCGCGTCCGCGGGCAGCTCACGCTGGATGGACTCGATGCCCACCTCGGCGCAGTCGCGGTGCTTGCCCGCCACATACTTCTGCGAGCCGGCGTCCTCACCCACGAGCAGGGTGCCGAGGCCGGGGGTGTGCCCGCGCTCGGCGAGGGCGGCCACGCGGCCGCGCAGCTCCTCCTTGATCGCGGCGGCGGTGGCCTTGCCGTCCAGGACCTTCGCGGTCATCGGCGGCTCACCAGCCCTCGAGGCCGTCGTACAGCGGGAAGTCCTCGGTGAGCTTCACGGCGCGGGCGCGCAGCGCCTCCACGTCCGGGCTCGGCTTCAGCGCCTCGGCGATGACGTCGGACACCTCGCGGAACTCGGCCTCGCCGAAGCCGCGGGAGGCCAGCGCGGGGGTGCCGATGCGCAGGCCGGAGGTGGTCATCGGCGGACGCGGGTCCCACGGCACCGAGTTGCGGTTCACGGTGATGCCGACCTCGTGCAGGATGTCCTCGCCCTGCCTGCCGTCCAGCTGAGACTCGCGCAGGTCCACCAGGACGAGGTGCACGTCCGTGCCGCCGGTGAGCACCGAGATGCCGTGCTCGGCCATGTCCGGGGCGGTCAGGCGCTCGGCCAGGATCTGCGCGCCGGCCAGGGTGCGCTCCTGCTTCTCCTTGAAGTCCTCGGAGCCGGCGATCTTGAAGGCCACGGCCTTGCCCGCGATCGCGTGCATCAGCGGGCCGCCCTGCTGGCCCGGGAACACGGCGGAGTCGATCTTCTTCTTCAGCTCCTCGGTGGAGAGGATGAAGCCCGAACGGGGGCCGGCGAGGGTCTTGTGCACGGTGGAGGAGACGACGTCGGCGTGCGGCACCGGGTTCGGGTGCAGGCCGGCGGCCACGAGGCCGGCGAAGTGGGCCATGTCCACCCAGAGCCTGGCGCCGACCTCGTCCGCGATCGAGCGGAAGGCGGCGAAGTCGAGCTGACGGGGATAGGCGGACCAGCCGGCCACGATCACCTTCGGCCGGGCCTCGAGGGCCTTCTCGCGCACCTTGTCCATGTCGATGCGGTGGGTGTCCGGCTCCACCTCGTACGCGGCGATGCTGTAGTTCTTGCCGGAGAAGTTCAGCTTCATGCCGTGCGTCAGGTGGCCGCCGTGCGCCAGGGACAGGCCCATCATCGTGTCCCCGTGGTCCAGCAGCGAGGTCATCACGGCCACGTTGGCCTGAGCGCCGGCGTGCGGCTGGACGTTGGCGTGCTCGGCGCCGAACAGGTCCTTGGCGCGCTGGATGGCCAGGTTCTCGGCCACGTCCACGAATTCGCAGCCGCCGTAGTAGCGGCGGCCCGGGTAGCCCTCCGCGTACTTGTTGGTCAGCACCGAGCCCTGCGTCTCGAGGATGGCCCGCGGCACGAAGTTCTCCGAGGCGATCATCTCGAGCGTGCCCCGCTGGCGGCCGAGCTCGTCCGCGAGCGCCGCGGCGATCTCCGGGTCCACCTCGGCGAGGGGCTGGGTGTTGATGTCGGGCGTCTGCGTCACGGGGGTTCCCTTCGAACGGGGGTCTGTGCGGCCGGAAGGCTCCGGTGCCCTCCATCCTAGTGACCGGGCGCCGTCGTCGGGCCTGCGCGACGGCGCCCCGCGGCCCCGGCGACCGACCCCGACACACGGTTCTTTTGACTGATTCAGAAATATGCCAAGATCGGGGGTGACGCCGCCCACCGCGCCGATCGGTGCGCGGCCGACGTCGATCGACGAAGGAGAGTTCCATGACGGAGTACCAGAAGACGACCCCGCACGCGACCGGTTCCACCCGCCAGAACGGCGCCCCGGCCGTCAGCGACCGCCAGTCCCTGACCGTGGGCAGCGAGGGGCCCATCGTCCTGCACGACACCCACCTGCTGGAGACCCACCAGCACTTCAACCGCATGAACATCCCGGAGCGCCGCCCGCACGCCAAGGGCTCCGGCGCCTTCGGCGAGTTCGAGGTGACCGAGGACGTGTCGAAGTACACCAAGGCCCTCGTGTTCCAGCCCGGCACGAAGACCGAGACCCTCCTGCGCTTCTCCACCGTGGCCGGCGAGCTCGGCTCCCCGGACACCTGGCGCGACGTGCGCGGCTTCGCGCTGCGCTTCTACACCGAGGAGGGCAACTACGACCTCGTCGGCAACAACACCCCGATCTTCTTCCTGCGCGACCCGATGAAGTTCACCCACTTCATCCGCTCGCAGAAGCGTCTGCCGGACTCCGGCCTGCGCGATGCCACCATGCAGTGGGACTTCTGGACCAACAACCCCGAGTCGGCGCACCAGGTGACCTACCTGATGGGCCCGCGCGGCCTGCCCCGCACCTGGCGTGAGATGAACGGGTACGGCTCCCACACCTACCTGTGGGTCAACGCCCAGGGCGAGAAGCACTGGGTGAAGTACCACTTCATCTCCCAGCAGGGCGTGCACAACTTCTCGAACGACGAGGCCACGAAGATGGCCGGCGAGAACGCCGACTTCCACCGCCAGGACCTGTTCGAGTCCATCGCCAAGGGCGACCACCCCAAGTGGGACCTCTACATCCAGGCGATCCCCTATGAGGAGGGCAAGACCTACCGGTTCAACCCCTTCGACCTGACGAAGACGATCTCCCAGAAGGACTACCCGCGCATCAAGGTCGGCACGCTGACCCTGAACCGCAACCCGGAGAACCACTTCGCGCAGATCGAGTCCGCCGCGTTCAGCCCGAGCAACACCGTGCCGGGCATCGGCCTCTCCCCGGACCGCATGCTCCTGGGCCGCGCCTTCGCGTACCACGACGCCCAGCTGTACCGCGTGGGCGCCCACGTGAACCAGCTGCCGGTGAACCGCCCCAAGAACGCGGTGCACAACTACGCCTTCGAGGGCCAGATGTGGTACGACCACACCGGCGACCGCTCCACCTACGTGCCGAACTCCAACGGCGACTCCTGGTCGGACGAGACCGGCCCGGTGGACGACGGCTGGGAGGCCGACGGCACCCTGACCCGCGAGGCCCAGGCCCTGCGCGCGGACGACGACGACTTCGGTCAGGCCGGCACCCTCGTCCGCGAGGTCTTCTCGGCCCAGGAGCGCGAGGACTTCGTGGAGACCGTGGCCGGCGCGCTGAAGGGCGTCCGCCAGGACGTCCAGGCCCGCGCCTTCGAGTACTGGAAGAACGTGGACGCTACGATCGGCCAGCGCATCGAGGACGAGGTCAAGCGCCACGAGGGCGACGGCATCCCGGGCGTCGAGGCCGGCGGCGAGGCCCGCATCTGACGGCTCCCTCCCCCGGCGGGCGCCCGCGCGGGCTCCGCTGAACGCGCGGCGGCCGCTCCCTCACACGAGGGGGCGGCCGCCGTCGTCGTGGGGCGGTTGTTCCGGTCAGCGCTTGCCCCAGCGGCGCTCCTGCGCCTGGGACAGCTTGTCCTTGACCACCTTCACGACCGTGTCCTTGGCGGGCACGGCCACGTTGTCCCGCAGCGGGACGGCGACCTTGTCACGCACGGTCTCGAACGCGGAGGCCGCCACGGCGCCGACCTGGGCCAGCTTCGACTCACCCTCGGCGTCCGAGGCTCGGGTCTCGTCGCGGTCCGCCCGCAGGTCCGGGAGGGCGGCGCCCTCGGTGTCGTCCTCGGCGGGCTCCTCATCCGTGGGGGCGGAGGAGGTGGAGGTGTCCGGGGCCACGGTCGTGGGCGTCGACGACGTCGGCGCGGCGGTCCCGGCAGTCCCGGCGGTCCCAGCAGTCCCGGCGGCCCCGGCGGCTGCCGCCGACTGCGCGGCGCGGGCCTCGCGGCGGGTCGCCGGGGTGGTGTCCTCCGCGCGGCCGGACGAGGCTGCGGTCGGATCCAGCTCCGGGGTGCCGCCCAGGGGCGTGGCCGGCGTGGTGCCGGCGTGGGTCTCCGGGGCCTCGGCCCGGCGGGTGGCCGGGGCGGCCTCGAGCGGCGGGTGCTCAGCCGCGGGCTCGACCGCCGCCGGCTGCGCGACGTCCGCGCCGTGGTCATCGGTGCGCGCCGGCCCGCGGTCCGCCTCCGCCACGCGACCGGGCACCCCGGGCGTGCCGTCGATGCGCAGGGACCCGGCGGCCGAGCGCTCCGCCCCGTCGGCGCCGTTCTGCAGGGCCTGGTCCAACTCGGCGGCCACGACGGTGACCGAGCCGTGCGCGGTGGTGGCGACCGTGTGCGTCTCGAGGTGCTCGCCCTGCGGGACGGGGATCGCGTCCGTGGCGAACTCCTTGGTGGGGGTGTGCTCGGTGGCGACCTCGGCGGCGGGGACGGTCCCGTGCACGTGCTCGGGAGCCGGGGTGAGGTGGCTCCTGTGCTGCGGAGCCTCGGCGGCCGGTGCCGCCGGGGCGGGGGTCTCGGTCACCGGGGACGGGGAGGCCGGGGTCGCCGGGACGTCCGCCGCGGGCGTCTGCTCGTCCAGGGTGACGCCGGAGCCGCCGGCCACACCGGCCGCGCCCAGGCCCACGGTGTCCGCCTCGCGCGCCGTGCTCGGCGCCGCCGGAGCGGGGCGCAGAGTGCCCCGGGTGGCCGGAGCCGCGGCGTCGCGGCGGTGGATCTGAGCGGCGGCGTCGGCGCTCGGGGCGTCGTGCTGGTCCACGGTCACCCCGGCACCGCCGGCCACGCCGGCGACGGACTCGTCGGTCTCGCGGTCCGCCGCGGCGGTGTCGGACGCAGCCGGACCCCCGGCGGGCTTCACCGCGGCCGCGGGGCGAGCGTCCTTCTCGGCCGCCACCTCGTCCAGGCGGGAGAGGCGGGTCGGGGCCGCGGGGGCGGCCGCGGCGGCGGCCGCCTGCTCACCCGCGGTGTCCGCGCTGACGCCCCGGCGCTCGAGCCGGGTCTCGGCGGCCTCGGCCTCGGCCTCACGACGACGGCGGGAGGCGATCACCGAGAGGATGATCAGGATCAGCAGCACGACGATGATCGCCGCGATGATCCAGTAGAGGGTGGACTGTGGCATGGGGGTGCTCCTCGGTCGTCTGGGGCGACCGGCCGGGCCGGGCGCCGCGTCGTGCTTCCCGCGCCGCCGCGCGGCGGGGAACCTGGTCTTGAGGATGACACGGGGCCCGGCCCCCCGACCAGGGATCAGCCCCGTCATCCCGCGGTTCCGCGCGGCCGGCACCGCCTACCATCGACGCCATGGACACGGCAGCCCTCTCCCCCAGCCCCTCCCCCGCCTCCGGCGCGGAGCACGCCCGCGTGCTCACGCTGGCCTGCACGAACCGCAAGGGCATCGTGCACGCCGTGACGGGCGCCCTGCTGGGCGTGGAGGCGGACATCACCGAGTCGCAGCAGTACGACTCCCCGGACACCGGCGACTTCTTCATGCGCGTGGAGTTCGTGACCCCGGCCACGCGGGAGGACATCGAGCAGGCGCTCGCGCCGGTGCGCGAGGAGTTCGGCATGCGCATGGGCCTGTGGGACGCGGCGCAGCGCATGCGCACCCTCGTGATGTGCTCCAAGGACGGGCACACCCTCAACGACCTGCTCTTCCAGCAGCGCGCCGGCACCCTGCCCATCGAGATCCCCGTGGTGGTCTCGAACCACCTGGACCTGCAGCCGCTCGCCTCCTTCTACGGCGTGCCCTTCATCCACGTGCCCGTCTCGAAGGACCCCTCGAGCCGGGACTCCAAGGAGGCCGCGGAGGACCGGCTGCGCGATCTGATCGCCCAGTTCGACATCGAGCTGGTGGTCCTGGCCCGCTACATGCAGATCCTCTCGGACGAGCTGTGCCGGGACCTGGCCGGGATGGCCATCAACATCCACCACTCGTTCCTGCCCTCCTTCAAGGGCGCCCGCCCCTACCACCAGGCGCACGAACGCGGCGTGAAGCTCATCGGCGCCACCGCCCACTACGTGACCGCCGACCTGGACGAGGGCCCGATCATCGCGCAGTCCGTGCAGCCGGTGACCCACGCCCAGACCGCCGCCGACTTCGTGGCCCGCGGCCGCGACGTCGAGGGCTCCACGCTCGCGCAGGCCGTGCGCTGGCACGCCCAGCACCGCGTCCTCGCGGACGGCCGGCGGACCGTCGTCTTCAGCTGAGCCCGGGACGACGGCGCCACGCGGCGCCGTCGTCCTGCCCGCCTAGGCTGGTGGCATGGCCCACATCATCACCGTCGCGGGTGCCACCCCGCGCATCCACGAGTCCGTCTTCCTCGCCCCGACCGCCGCGATCACCGGCGACGTCGAGATGGCCGAGCGCTCCTCGGCCTTCTACGGCGTCTCCGCCCGCGGTGACTCCGCCCCCATCCGCGTCGGGGCGGGCACCAACCTGCAGGACAACGTGGTGCTGCACGCGGACGAGGGCTTCCCGTGCACCCTGGGCGCCGGTGTCTCCGTGGGCCACTCCGCCGTGGTGCACGGGGCCACCGTGGAGGACGACTGCCTGATCGGCATGTCCGCCACGGTGATGAACGGCGCGGTCATCGGCGCCGGTTCGCTCGTGGCCGCCGGCGCCCTGGTGCTCGAGGGGACGCAGGTCCCGGCCGGCTCGCTCGTGGCGGGCGTCCCCGCGAAGGTCCGCCGCCCCCTCACGGACGAGGAGCGGGAGGGCCTCAAGAAGAACGCGGCCACCTACCTGCGGCTGTCCGCCGCGCACCGGGACGCCGTCGCCGGCTGAAGCGGGCCCGGAGGATGTGGGACGGTGGGCACCATGCCCACCACTTCCGCTCTCCCCCGCACCCGACCCGACGACGTCCCCGAGCGCCTGCTCGTCCTCCCCGCGGCGCAGGACGTCGCCGGCACCCCCTACGCCCACGCCCGTCGGCTGGCCGAGCAGGCCGTGGCCGACGTCGGCGGCGCCGCCGTGGCCGAGGGCGACACCTCCGCCACGGCCCTGCTGATGGTCCGCCCGATCGCGGTCGATGCGCTCGCCGCGGCCCTGGCCGCCCACCCCCACGTGAGCTGGGTGCAGCTCCCGTTCGCCGGGATCGAGCCGTTCGTCCCCCTCGTGCGCAGCCGCCCGGACATCGTGTGGACGTCCGCCAAGGGCACGTACGCGCCGCCGGTGGCCGAACACGCGCTGCTGCTCACCCTGGCCCTGCTGCGGGACCTGCCCGCGCGCGTCCGCGCCACCACATGGGGCCCCTCCTCCGGTCGCACCCTGAACGGCCTGACCGCCGTGGTCGTGGGCGGCGGCGGGATCGCACAGGAGTACATCCGCCTGCTCAAGACCTGGGACGTGCACGTCACCGCGGTCCGCCGACGCGCGGGCGACGTGCCCGGCGCGGACCGCACCGTCACGACCGACCGCCTCGACGAGGTCCTGCCCGGCGCGCAGGTCGTGATGATCGCCGCGGCGGCCACCGAGGAGACCCGCGGCATGTTCGACGCCGACCGCCTCGCCCTCCTGGACGAGGACGCCGTGCTCGTGAACGTCGCCCGCGGGGCGCTGGTGGACACGGACGCCGTCGTCCAGACCCTCGCGGCGGGCCGGCTGCACGGCTACGGCACGGACGTCACCGACCCCGAGCCCCTCCCGGACGGCCACCCGCTCTGGACCGAGGAGCGCGCCCTCATCACGCCGCACACGGCGGACACCCCGGAGATGTGCGTCCCGCTGCTCCACGCGCGGGTCGAGCGGAACCTGCGGGCCCGCGCGGCCGGGACGGAGCTGGAGGGCCTGGTGGACGCCGAGGGCGGATACTGACCCGCCCCCGGCGTCCCGCGGCGCCGGCTCAGCGGCGCGGCGCGTCCGCCTCGTGCTCGGCGGCGTCACGCTCGGCCGCCATCTCGATCTGGCGGCGGCGCTCCTCGCCGGCCCGGCGGGTCAGCTCGGCGCCGACCTCCGGGTCGCGGGTGAGGTTCTCACCGGTCGTCGGGTCGAACAGGTGCACCCGCGTGGTGTCCACCCACAGGCGGGTCGGCGTGCCCGGCCGGGCGCGGGACTCGCCGGAGAGGGTGGCCACGACGACGGGGCGCAGCTCATCCGCATCCAGGTCCTTGGCCAGCGCGGAGAGCATCTCGGCCACGGCCGGGTCCGGCTCGAACTCGATGTAGCCGTACTGCTCGTGGCCCAGCCACTCCAGGTGCGTGAGCGTCGCGTCGAAGGTGGAGCCCCGGTCGCGGCGGCTGTCCTCCACCAGCTCGGCGTCCTCGAAGAACTCCGGCCGCAGGCCGAGGAACACGATGTCCCGCCCCTCGGCGGCGCGGGCCTTCTCGGGCGGCACCGGGATGTCACCGATCGGCGAGGACAGCACGTGGCCGCCCTCCTTCTGCTTCAGCGAGGCGGGCAGGAAGTTCATCGACGGCGAGCCGATGAAGCCGGCCACGAACAGGTTGAGCGGCTGCTCGTAGAGCTCGCGCGGGCTGGCCACCTGCTGCAGCTCGCCCTTCTTGAGCACGGCCACCCGGTCGCCCAGGGTCATGGCCTCGGTCTGGTCGTGCGTCACGTAGACGGAGGTCGTGGCCAGGCGGCGCTGCAGCTGCGAGATCTCCGCGCGCATCTGCCCGCGCAGCTTGGCGTCCAGGTTGGACAGCGGCTCGTCGAAGAGGAACGCGTCCGCCTCGCGCACGATCGCCCGGCCCATGGCCACACGCTGACGCTGGCCGCCGGAGAGGTTGCCGGGCTTGCGCTCGAGGTGGTCCTCGAGCTCGAGCACGCGGGCGGCGTCGCGCACCTTGCGGTCGATCTCCTCCTCGGAGGGCTTGTGCTCCTTGATCAGCCGCAGCGGGAAGGCGATGTTCTCGTACACCGTCAGGTGCGGGTACAGCGCGTAGTTCTGGAACACCATCGCGAGGTTGCGGTCCTTGGGGGCCGCCTCGTTCACGCGGCGGCCGTCGATCAGCATCTCGCCGTCGGTGATGTCCTCGAGGCCCACGATCATGCGCAGCAGCGTGGACTTGCCGGAGCCGGAGGGGCCCACGAGGATGACGAACTCGCCGTCCTCGATCTCCAGGTTCACGTCCTTGATGGCGTGGAAGCCGTCGTCGTAGGTCTTGTCGATGTGGTTCAGGGTGATGGAGGCCATCGGGGGGTCCTTTCGGGAGGTCTCGTGTGCGGGCCTCAGCCCTTCACCGCGCCGTTGGTCAGGCCGGCCACGATCTGACGCTGGAACGCCAGCACCAGGATCACGATCGGGATGGTCACGATGATCGCGGCCGCCGAGATGGCCCCGGTCGGCGACTCGAACTGCGAGGCGCCGGTGAAGAAGGCCAGGGCGGCGGGCACGGTGCGCGCGGTCTCGGTGGAGGTCAGGGAGATGCCGAACACGAAGTCGTTCCAGGCGATGAAGAAGGCGATGATCGCCGTCGTGAAGACGCCGGGGGCGGCCAGCGGGACGATCACCTTGCGGAACGCCTCGAGCGGGGTGGCGCCGTCCACCTGCGCGGCCTGGTCGAGCTCCCACGGGATCTGGCGGAAGAACGCGGCCAGGGTCCAGATGGAGATCGGCAGGGTCAGGGACAGGTAGGGGATGATCAGGCCGACCCACGTGTCGTACAGCCCGAGGGTGCGCCACATGTTGAACAGCGGCGTCACCAGGGAGATGACGGGGAACATCGAGACCATCAGGGACACCGTGAGCACGATCCGCTTGCCCGGGAAGTCCAGGCGGGCGATCGCGTAGGCGCACAGCGTGGCCAGGATGACGGCGATGATCGTGGCGATCACGGTGATGCCGATCGAGTTGCGCAGCGCCGTGAGGAACAGCTCGCGCGAGCCGCCCACGAAGATCTCCTCGTAGTTCACGGTGGACCACTGGGTGGGCAGCAGCTTGCCGTTGGCGAGGTCGGCGGGCGTCTTGAAGCTGGTCGCGAAGATCGAGAACAGCGGGAAGAGGCACCACACGCCGATCACGACGGTGAGGATCCACCACAGTGCGGTGGCCTTCCCGGTGCCGCGACGGTGGGGCGCGCGGCCCTCAGGCGCGCGGCCCTCGGGGGCGGGAGCGGATGCGGCGGTGCTCACTTGGAACCTCCTCGGTCGGCCAGGTCCACCTTGAAGCCCTTGACGGCGATGACCGCCATGAGGGCCACGCACAGGAACAGGATCACGGAGACCGCCGAACCCATGCCGATCTCGAGCCGGCCGATGGACGTGCGGTAGGCCAGCAGCGAGAGGACCTCGGTGCCGTAGGCGCCGTTGGTCATGATGTAGATGGAGTCGAAGATGCGGAACGCGTCCATCGCGCGGAACAGGACGGCCACCATGATCGAGGCCTTCATGTTCGGCAGGATGACCAGCTTCATCCGCTGCCACCACGAGGCGCCGTCGACGGAGGCGGCCTCGGTGAGGTCGCCCGGCACCTGGGCCAGGCCGGCCAGCAGGAGCAGGGAGATGAACGGGGTGGTCTTCCAGATCTCGGAGAGCATGATCACGAACAGCGCGGTGCTGCCCTGCGCGAACCAGTTCAGGTCCGCGTCGACGCCCGGCAGCCACTCGAACCAGGCGTTGATGTAGCCCGAGTCGATCGAGAACATGTAGAACCACGCGAACGCGGAGACCACGGTGATGATGCCGTACGGCACCAGGATGATCGTGCGGATCAGGCCGCGGGTCTGCTTGATGGCGTGGTGCATGGCCAGGGCCAGCAGGAAGCCGAGGATGAGCTCGACCACCACGGTCACCACGGTGATCAGCAGGGTCACCCCGAGGCCCTTCCAGAACACGGGGTCCGTGAGGATCACGCCGTAGTTGCCCAGGCCCACGAACTCGCGGTCGCCCGGCGCGGTGAGCCGGTACGTGAACAGCGAGTCGTAGAGGGCCTGCAGGATCGGGTACAGGACCACGAACAGCATCACGAAGAACGCGGGGCCGGCCAGGAGCCAGCCGAGACGCGCCTCGGACTTCGCGCGCTGGGACTTCACCCGGCGGGGGCGACGACCCTCGGCGGCGCGCGGGGTGGATGCGGCGGGTGCGGTGTCGACGTGGCTCACAGCAGACGCTCCCCTCTCAGGACTTCCTGGATGAAGTCGTCGGTCTCGGCCGGGGTGGACTCGGAGACGCCCGACGGCGGCGCGTAGCGCTGCTGGATCGCGGTGGAGACCTCGTTGTAGTACGGGGTCTGCGGCCGCGGGGCGCCGAGTTCGAGGGACTCCCGGATGGTGTCCGCCATGGGGTACTTCTCGGCGACCTCGGGGGCGTCGTAGGCCGCCGGGTCGGCGGGCGGGTTGCCGTTCTCGACGAAGTACTGGCTCTGGTGCTCGGTGGTGGTGATGCAGGAGATCGCGTCCCAGGCGAGGTCCTGGTGCTCGGACTTCGCGCCCACCCCCAGGTTGATGCCGCCCACGGGCGGCGCGGCGTCCTTGCCCTCGACGGTGCGGGGGTAGACGGCCCAGCCGATGTCCTCGGGCAGGTCCTCCGGCAGCGAGCCCTCCTCCACGGAGCCGAGGGTGGCCGGCCAGACGAACGGCCAGTTGACCATGAACGAGCCGTTCTTGCCCTGGAAGAGCAGCATGGAGGCGTTCTCGTCCTGCGTCGGCAGGCCGGCGCTGCCGAGACCCTCCTTGCCGATCGTGGAGATGATCCGGGCGGCCGTGCGGCCGGCCTCGGAGTCGAGGTTCGTGGTGACCTCGTCCGTGGGCGCCTCGGCGTTGGGGACGATCTGCTCCCCGCCGCCCTCGATGAGCGCGTTGAGCCACACGGTCATGGACTCCGCACGGGCGCCCTGGACGGCCAGGTCCTTGTCCTGGCTGCGGGCGGCCTCGATCAGCTGGTCCCACGTGACGGGCCGGGACATGTCCAGCCCCGCGGCCTCGGCGACCGACTTGCGGTACCAGAGCAGCTGCGTGTTGGCCCAGAACGGGACCGTGACGAGCTCGTCCTTCCAGCTGGCGGCCGCGAGCGCGCCCTCCAGGGCGTTGTCCTTCGCGTACGCCTGCATCTCCTCCGGCACGGGGGCCAGGAAGCCGGGCTCGGCGAGCTCGGGGACGAACGGCGGGTCGAGGGACATGATGTCCATCGACGTGTCGCCCGCGGCGAGGCGGCGGGTCAGCTGCTCGCGCTGGGAGGCGGCGTCCGTCGGAAGCATGGACGTCTCGACTCTGTACCGGCCGTTCGCGGCGTCGGTGCACTGGGCGGCGATCTTCGCCTGCCCGCCGTCGTCGGGGTTGGTGTACCAGGTCAGGGTGGGCGTCTGCTCGGCCGGGGCACACCCGGCCAGGATCAGCGCGCCCGCGGCGACGGCGCCGGCCAGCGTGGCCCGGCGCCGTTGACGTGCCCGCGTGTCGTGTCTCACAAGTGGAACCTCAATCGATGCGAGTCGGATGTGACGGCCATCATCACGCATCACAGCGATTCCTGCACGTTTCGCGGACCCCTTTCTCAGCGGGCGCGGCGGTTCGTCCGGGCGGTCGGCTCCGCGGCGGCGGGATCCTCGGGCCACGGGTGCTTGGGGTAGCGCCCCCGGTTCTCAGCGCGGACCTGCGCGTAGGGGCCGGCCCAGAAGGAGGGCAGGTCGGCGGTCACGGCGAGCGGGCGACCTGCCGGGGAGAGCAGGTGCAGGACCACCGGCTCACGACCGTCCGCGACAGCGGGGGTGACACGCGCCCCGAAGAACTCCTGCAGCTTGGCGGCGACCACGGGCGGGGTGTCCTCGTGGACGGCCGGATAGTCCACGACGACGGCGCGCCCGCTCGGCACGGGCAGGCGCTCGGGGGCGAGCTCGTCCAGCCGGCCCGCCTCCGGCCAGGGCAGGGCGCCGCGCAGCAGCGCCTCGGCGTCCAGGCGTGCGAGGGACCGCCCCGCGGCCAGGTCGGCCGCAAGCCCGTCGACCAGCGCGTCCAGGCCGGGCAGCGCCGCGTCCGAGAGGTCCGGCCACGGGGCGCCGAGGACGCGGTGGAGCAGGTGCACCCGGCGGCGCAGGCGTTCGGTCCGACCGCTCGGGTCGAACCGGGCGAGGCCGTCGGCGGCGAGTGCGGCGCGCACGGCCTGCGCGGCGGCGTCGGGGGCGACGGGGGCCGGCGTCTCCGCCAGCACCAGCGCGCCCAGCCGGTCCACGCGGCGGCCGGTGAGCCGGTCCCCGCGCCAGTCGGCGGTGTCCTCGGTGCGCCGCAGGCCCGCGCCGGCGAGCTCGGCGAGCGTCCGGTCGATCGGCGCGGCCGCGCGGATCGCGGCACCCGTGCCGGCAGCGTCCCCGGCCACGCGGGCGACCTCGGCCACGGCCAGCCACTCCTGCCCCGCCAGGCCGCCGCCGGCGGCGTCGCGGGGCAGGGCCGCGCGGGTGCCGGAGGCGAGCAGGTACGCGCCCGCCTCCCCCGCGCGTCGGGCGATCCACGCGGGGAAGGCCAGGGCGGCCACGAGGCCGGCGGGGTGCCGCCGCGCGGCCGCCGTCGCCTCGGGCCCGGGTTCGTCCGGCGCCCGCGTCTCCGGGGCGTGGTGCGCGGGCCGACGGGCGAGTCGTTCCAGTCGATCCGCCTCCCGGCGCCAGCGTCCGGCCTCCGGATGCCGGCCGTCCCGCACGGCCGCGACCAGCGCCTCGAGGTCGGCCCCGGGGGCGCGCAGGTCCAGGGCGAGGGCCGCCGTCGCCTCAGCCGCGGGGCGGGGCCCCGTCCACGGTGCCGCGCGCAGGAGGGCGTGGCCGAGGGGCGGGTCCAGGGGCAGCTCGGCCAGGACGGCGCCGTGCGGGGTGATGCGCCCGTCCGCGTCCACCGCGTCGAGGGAGGCGAGCGTGCGCTCGGCGGCGGCCATCGCGTCGGCCGGCAGGTCCTCGGGCAGGGTCAGCCCGCGGCCGCCCGGGGCGCCCCACGCCGCGAATGCCAGGGCCACCGGCGCGAGGTCGACGACGGCGAGGGCCGGCGTCGGGGCTGCGGGCGCGGTGCCCAGGGCCGCGGCGGTGTGGCAGCGGACCACGGTGCCGGGGCCGAGGCGGGCGGCGCGGCCCGCCCGCTGGCCGGCGGCCGCACGCGATGCTTGGACGGTGACGAGACCGGCCATGCCCCGCCCCCGGTCCCGGCGCGGCTCGCGGGCCAGGCCCGAGTCGACGACGAGGCGCACCCCCGGCACGGTCAGCGAGGACTCGGCGACCGCCGTCGCGACGACGACGCGCGGCACGGCGGGGTCGGCGCGGCCCGCGAGCGCGGCGTCCTGGTCGGCGGGTTCCTGGCGGCCGTGCAGGACGCGGACCTCGGTGTCCGGGGCGAGCGCGGCGATGCGCCCCGCGACCGCCTCGACCTCGGCCACGCCGGGCACGAAGACGAGGGCGTCCACGGTCGGGTCGGCGTCGAGCGCCTCGGCATGGGCGCGCGCGGCCGTGGCCGCGACGTGGTCGAGGAAGGCCCGGTCCACGCGGCCCTCGGCGGTGAGGCGGTGGCCGCGGAAGGGGGCATGCTCCTCGCGCAGCGGGTGCAGCACGGCCGGGGTGGAGACCACGGGCAGGGGCGCCTCCTCCCCCATGCCGCGGGCCCAGCGGGCGGCCAGGGCCGCCGCGTCCACGGTCGCGGACATGGCCACGAGCACGAGTTCGGGGCGCAGCTGCCGCAGGTCGGCGAGGAGGGCGAAGAGCACGTCCGTGTCCAGATCCCGCTCGTGGACCTCGTCCAGGACCACCGCGTCCACGCCATCGAGCCCGGGGTCGGCGAGGAGGCGGCGCAGCAGCAGGCCCGGGGTCACGAACTCGACGGCCGAGGCCCCGCCGCCCACCGCGTCGCCGCGCACGGCGTACCCGACGGCGGCGTCCGCGAGCCGAGCCTGCGCGTCGGGGTCGGCGCCGGGCAGCACGTCGGCCGCGGCGGCCAGCACCGCCGTGCGCAGCCGCCGCCAGGCCGCGCGCACCGCGACCCGCCGCGGCTGCGTGACCAGGACGCGCCCGCCGCCGTGGTCCGCGAGCCGGACCGCGAGCGCGGGCGGGACCACGGTGGTCTTGCCCGTGCCCGGGGGCGCCTCGACGACGGCCGCCCCGCGCGCGTCCAGTGCGTCTTCGAGCTCGGGCAGGGCGGCGGCGAACGTCAGGCCGGTGCTGAGGCGGCCCAGAGCGGCGGAGAGGCAGGCGGGGACGGAGACGGGATCGACGGGGGTGGGCATCGGGACCCATTGTGCCCGCCTCCGTCGCGCTGTCCCGGGGCCGCCCCACTGACTAGGCTGTGACCCATGACCACACCCGTCCAGGAGCACCTCGATCGCCTCACGTCGGCCCACGCGGGTGAGGGGGAGGTCCCGGACGGGCTGGGCGTCGCGATGCTCATGGTGGACGGGCACCGCTACGTCTCCGGATCCATGACGGCCGTGCCCCTGGCCACGCTCGCCTCTCCCCTGTTCCACGCGCAGGCCCTCGAGGACCTCGGCGCGGTGCGGGTGGGCGAGCGCGTGGGAGCCGCCCCCGTGCGCGACCTGGACCATCGGGTCGAGGTGGACGCCGTCACGGGCCTGCCGCACAACCCGCTGCAGAACGCGGGCGCGGTGGCCACGGCCTCCCTGGTGAAGGGCCGCGGTGGCCGCGACCGCACCGCACGCATGATGCAGCTGCTCTCCGCCCTGTTCGACCGCGAGGTCACCGTCACGGAGTCGGCCGCGCGTGCGGAGAACCGCGCCCAGCATCACACCCGGTCCGCTGCCTGGCTGATGAAGTCCCTCGACACGCTGGACGCCGACCCCGAGACGCTGCTCGAGGACATCGCCACGGTGCGTGCCGCCGCCGTGACCGTGGAGGACCTCTCCCTGCTCGCCGGCACCCTCGCGCACGGCGGTGTCCACCCCGTCACCGGGGACCGGGTGCTGAGCGAGGAGACGGTCCGCGGTGTGCTGTCCGTGATGGACTCCTGCGGCATGGACACCCGGGACTCCCGGTGGGCGTACGACGTCGGCCAGCCCGGCTGGGCGTCCACGCGCGGCGGCACGGTGCTCGTGGTGGTGCCGGGCCACCTCGGTCTGGCGCTGCAGTCGGACACGACGGACGAGAACGGGCTCGGCGCCGCGGCGATGGCCGCCCTGCGGACCATCGTCGAGGACTTCGAGCTGCACCCGTCGGTGGTCACCGGTTCCCCGCGCGCGGCCCTGCGCACCCACTACCGGATCGATCAGGCGCCCTCGGGCACGGTGCGCAGCGCCGTCGTCCTCGAGGCGCTCGGGCGGTTCGCGGACACCGTGCACGTCATGGAGCTGGGCGGTCACCTCGGCTTCAGCCAGGTGGACGCGATCGCCCGCGTCAGCCGCGGTCTGCCGGAGGCCCTCGAGACGCTCGTGGTGGACATGCGCTCGGTCAGCTCCATCTCCCGCCCGGCCCGGTTGCTGGTGGCCCAGTGGTTCGCCCGCGCGCTGGGCAACGGGCTCGACGTCGTCGTCGTGGACCGGGACGCCGCGGAGATGAAGGAGCTGATGGCGGCCGTCGAGGAGTCCGTGGAGGTGGACCTGCCGGAGCCGCTGCAGGATGAGGCCGAGGGGGTGGACCCCGCCGCCGGGGGCGCGCAGTTCGTGTTCTTCGACTCCCGCTCGCGTGCCGCCCAGTGGGCCGAGCAGCGGCTGCTCTCCCGGCACGCCCCCCACCTGCTGCCGCGGGACGCCCAGGAGGCGGCCGTAGCACCCCTGCTGCAGCACCTCTCCGCGGACGACGCGCGTCTGCTCGAGTCCATGATGGACGAGCGGGTCTACTCGGACGGCCAGATCATCCGCCGCGCCGGCCAGCCGTTCGGCGGCATCTACGTGATCGTCTCCGGCACCGTGGAGCTCTCGGGTCAGGGCACGGGCAGCCGCCGCGTGCGCCGCACCCTGCTCACCCCGGGGATGACGTTCGGCGAGATGGCCCTGGGCCAGCCCGGCCGCCAGCCCTCCACCGTCCGCGCGCGCGGGCCGGTCACGGCGCGAGTCCTCACCGCCCAGGTGATGGTCGCGCTCCAGGAGGGCTTCCCCCAGCTGGCCCTGGCCCTGTGGGAGGCGCTGGCCCGCGACGCGTTCACCGCGCTGGGCCAGCTCATCCGGGAGACCGGCGCGCTGCAGGACTGACGACCCGCGGGGGCAGCGTCCCCGTGGGACGCTGCCCCCACCCCCGTCACCGCCCGAGGACGTGGCGCAACGCGCCCTCCAGTTCGGGGTCGCGCATCTCGTAGCCGGAGGAGACCAGCCGGTCCGCCACGACCTTCTGGTCCGCCGCGACGGTCTCCACCCGGCCCTCCTCGCCCAGCAGCAGGCGCGGCCCGGCCTCGGGCACCGGGATGAGAGCGGGCCGGCGCAGCACCCGCCCGAGCACGGTGGCGAACTCCTTCGCCGTGACCGGCTCGGGCGCCACCGCGTTGACCGGGCCGGTGACGCCGTCGTCGAGCACCGCGTGGGCGAAGGCCCCCGCGATGTCATCCGCGCCGATCCAGCTCAGCCACGGGCTGCCGTCGTGGCTCTCCCCGCCCGAGGTCGCGACCGGGCCGCCGAGCCCCGCGAGGAACAGCGGCAGCACCTGCTGCAGCATGCCCCCGGCCGGGCTCAGGACCACGCCGGTCCGCAGCATCGCCACCCGGATGCCGGACGTCTCGGCGCGTCGGGCCTCGGCCTCCCAGTCCGCGACGACCTCGGCGAGGAAGTCGTCCCCGGGCTCCAGATCCTCGACGAGGCCGCTGCCGAACGGGCCCGTGCCCGCGTCCGCCCCGTAGTACCCGATCGCCGAGCCGTTCACGAGTGCCCGCACCCGCGCGTCGTCCCCCTCCCGTGCGGCAATCCGGGCGAGCGCGTCCACGAGGGTGCGCGTGCCGCGCACGCGCGAGTCGTGCACGGCCTCCTTGTGCGCGTCCGAGAACCGGCCGGCGATGGGCTCGCCCGCCAGGTTCACGACGACGTCGGCCTCGGCCAGGGCGTTCTCGTCCACGGTCTCCCGGCCGGGGTCCCACAGCGCCGCGTCCAGCGCGCCGGCCTTCTTCGGGCTCCGCACGAGCCGGATGACGCGGTGGCCGCCGGTGGTGAGCAGGGCACAGAGCTGCCGGCCGATCAGTCCGCCGGACCCCGTCACGGCGACCGTGCGAGCCGGCCCGCCGACGAGGGGGCCGGGATGGGCGGCGTGGAAGTCCAGGTCATCGGCCATCACGCGGGCCCGATAGGCGAACTGGCGGCCCAGCTCCGCCTCGAAGGCCTCGTGGGTGCGGCGCGAGGCCGCGCTGCCCAGAGCAGGCACGCGGGCCACCAGGGACTCCCCCGGCAGGGCGTACTCGATGTGGTCCGTCACGACCGTGCCGCGCCGGCCGTCCGCCGTGTCCGCCTCACCGGGCGCGGCGTCATCGAGCAGGTGGGTGTGCCGCCAGGAGGCGAGGGGACCGGAGACCATCTCGTCCCGGAACATGCGGCCCTCCTCGTAGGCCGTGTGGCGGGCCCGCCACGGCACCGCGGGCGCGGCCCCACCGGGCAGGCGGGAGGCGACGGCGTCCGGCAGCAGGCCGGTGAGCATCCCGTGGGCCGCGCCGGCGAACAGGCCGGCCGCCCCGGGGGCCTGGATGCGCAGCCGCGACTCGGAGCCCACGCGGAGGCCGTCCGTGGGTCCCTGGACCACCTCGCCCGCGAAGGGCGGGGTGAGCCGCTCCAGCGCGCCGGGGTTCTCCAGCCAGCGGAAGACCACCTCACGCGGGTGGCGCAGGAGGGTGCGATGCTCGAAGACGCGGATCTCGGTCATGGACGCCAGCCTGACACAGGGAGGGGACGCGCGAACACCTGTCCGGGCCGGGCCGTGCAGGACAATGAGGGGATGGACCTGCTTCCCGAGCTGCGCTGGACCGCCGCCGCCCTGCCCGCCACCGAGCTCACCCTCGTGGCCGTCTTCTCCCCCGAGGACCAGACGGTGCGCGCCTCCGGCGTGGCCGTGCCGGGGGACTCGCAGCCCCCCGCCGCCGCGGTCGGGCGCCTCCTCGAGACGCTCATGGACCGGCTCGTGGCCCTGGACCCGGAGACCGCCGACCGCGAGATGAACCCGCGCCCCGTGGAGCCGCGTCCGGGTGTTTCCCAGCCCGTCGCCGACGCCCTGGCCGCCTACGCCGCGGGGGACGTGGTCGCGCTGGACGCCCTCGACGTCACCCAGCCGGGCACCGCGTTCCGGCAGCGGGCGTGGCGGGAGCTGCGCGGCATCGCTCCCGGCTCCCCCGCCACCTACGGCGGCCTGGCCGAACGGTGCGGGGCCCCGCGGGCCGTGCGCGCGGCCGGCGGGGCGTGCGCCGCCAACCTGGTGGCCGTCGTCGTGCCCTGCCACCGCGTGGTGCGCGCCGACGGCGCGGCCGGCCACTACCTCTACGGCACCGCCGCGAAGCAGGCCCTGCTGGCCCACGAGGCGGCCCACGCGGGCTGACCACCCCTCCCCCCGGGCAACGCGGGTTGAGTTGTCACGGGTCCGGGGCTCGAACACCCGCGACAACTCAACCCGCGTTGCGGGCGGGGAGCCGTCTCGGGTGGCCGGGTGGCCGGGGGTCGGCGTCGGGCGCCGGGGAACGAGAAGGGGCCGGGCCGCGCGCTCCACGCACGCGGCCCGGCCCCAGGCGCTCAGATCGTCAGACGGAGAGCTTGTCCACGATCGCGTTGAGCGTCGCGGACGGACGCATCACGGAGGTGACCTTCTCCAGCTCCGGCCAGTAGTAGCCGCCCAGGTCCACCGGGGAGCCCTGCACGCCGTTGAGCTCGGCCAGGATGGTCTCCTCCTGGGCCCCCAGCTCCTCGGCGATCGGCTTCGCCGCGGCCGCCAGCTCGGCGTCCTCGGTCTGCTTCGCCAGCTCGCGGGCCCAGTACAGCGCCAGGTAGAAGTGGCTGCCGCGGTTGTCCAGCTCGCCGACCTTGCGCTTCGGGGACTTGCCCTCGATCAGCAGGGTGCCGGTGGCGGCGTCCAGGGTGTCCGCCAGGACCCGCGCGCGGTGGTTCTCGTTCGCGACCGCCTCGTGCTCGAAGGACACGGCCAGCGCGAGGAACTCGCCGAGGGAGTCCCAGCGAAGGTGGTTCTCCTCCAGCAGCTGCTGCACGTGCTTCGGGGCGGAGCCGCCCGCGCCGGTCTCGAACAGGCCGCCGCCGTTGAGCAGCGGGACGATCGACAGCATCTTCGCGGACGTGCCCAGCTCGAGGATCGGGAACAGGTCCGTGTTGTAGTCACGCAGCACGTTGCCGGTCACGGAGATGGTGTCCTCGCCGCGGCGGATGCGCTCCACCGAGAGCTTGGTGGCCTCCACCGGGGAGAGGATGCGCAGATCCAGGCCCTCGGTGTCGTGCTCCTTGAGGTACTCCTCGACCTTCTTGATGAGCTCGCGGTCGTGGGCGCGGGTCTCGTCCAGCCAGAACACGGCCGGGGTCTGGGACGCGCGGGCGCGGGTCACGGCCAGCTTCACCCAGTCGCGCACCGGGACGTCCTTGGTCTGGCAGGCGCGCCAGATGTCGCCGGCCTCGACGTCGTGGGAGAGCAGGGTCTCCCCGGCGGAGTTCTTCACGGCCACGGTGCCCGCGGCGTCCATGATGAACGTCTTGTCGTGCGAGCCGTACTCCTCGGCCTTCTGCGCCATGAGGCCCACGTTCGGGACGGTGCCCATGGTGGTGGGGTCGTAGGCGCCGTTGGCCTTGCAGTCGTCGATCACGGCCTGGAAGACGCCGGCGTAGGAGGAGTCCGGGATGACGGCCAGGGTGTCCTGGGTCTGGTCGTGCTTGTTCCACATGCGGCCGGAGTTGCGGATCATGGCGGGCATGGAGGCGTCCACGATCACGTCGGAGGGCACGTGGAGGTTGGTGATGCCCTTGGCGGAGTTCACCATGGCCACGTCCGGGCCGTTCTCGTAGGCGGCGGCGATGGCGGCGCGCACACCCTCGGCGGTCTCGGCGTCGAGCTTGTCCAGGCCGCCCTCGATCGCGGCGAGGCCGTTGTTCGCGGACAGGCCGGCGGCGGCCAGCTGCTCGCCGTACTTCTCGAACAGCTCGGAGAAGTAGGCCTTCACGACGTGGCCGAAGATCACCGGGTCGGAGACCTTCATCATGGTGGCCTTCAGGTGCGCGGAGAAGAGGATGCCCTCCTCCTTGGCGCGCTTGACCTGCTCGGCGAGGAACGCGTCCAGGGCCTTGGCGGACATGAACGTGCCGTCCACGACCTCGCCCTTGAGGACCTTCAGGCCCTCCTTGAGCACGGTGGTCTTGCCGTCCTCGTCGGTGAACTCGATCGTCAGCACGTCGGCGGCCGGCAGGGTCACGGACTGCTCATTGGCGCGGAAGTCGTCCGCGCCCATGGTGGCGACGGCGGTCTTGGAGTCCGGGGTCCACTCGCCCATCGAGTGGGGGAAGCGCTTGGCGTACGCCTTCACGGCCTTCGGGGCGCGGCGGTCCGAGTTGCCCTCGCGCAGCACCGGGTTCACGGCGGAGCCCTTGACCGAGTCGTAGCGCGCCTTCGCGTCCTTCTCCTCGTCGGTCTTCGGCTCGTCCGGGTACTCCGGCAGCGCGTAGCCGTCCGCCTGCAGCTCCTTGATCGCGGCGCGCAGCTGCGGCACGGAGGCGGAGATGTTCGGCAGCTTGATGACGTTCGCCTCGGGGGACTTCACGAGCTCGCCGAGCTCGGCGAGGGCGTCCGCGGTGCGCTGGTCCTCGGGCAGGACGTCCTTGAACGCGGCGAGGATGCGGCCGGCCAGCGAGATGTCACGGGTCTCCAGCTCCACGCCGGCGGTGCCCGCGTAGGCACGCACGATCGGCAGCAGCGACGCGGTGGCCAGCATGGGGGCCTCGTCCGTGAGCGTGTAGATGATCTTCGACATGCGGATGATCTCTCCTTCTGGCCGCACTCGAGACGCGGCCCTCGTCGGCAGGGAACGGGTGACTCCCCGCCAATCTACCCGGCGCCTCGGACGCGCCACACCGTGTGTGGCTCGGCGTCAGCGTCCCCGGCCGTCGCCGGTGCCCTCGCCGGGCCGGGCGGGGTCGCCCGGGTACCAGGGGGGCGTCGGGTCGGCGGGGGCGCCCCCCGACGACGGCGGCGTGGATCGTGACCGGCTCAGGTGCCCCGCACGGCCTGGGCGATGAAGAAGGAGACGACCAGGCCGAGGGGCTCCACACCATCGGCCCGCCCCGCTCAGCCGTGGAAGAAGTGGCGCGCCCCGGTCAGGTACAGGGTCACGCCGGCGGCCTCGGCCGCGGCCACGACCTCCTCGTCCCGGACGGAGCCGCCCGGCTGGACGACGGCCTTCACGCCGGCGTCGATGAGGATCTGCAGCCCGTCCGCGAACGGGAAGAACGCGTCCGAGGCGGCCACGGATCCGCGGGCCCGCTCGGGGGCGCCCTCCCCGGAGACGTTCTCCGCGCCGCCGGCGCTGCTCACGTCCTGCCCGCCGGTCTGCGCGGCGCCCAGGGTGTTGGCGCGCTCGACGGCCAGGCGGCAGGAGTCGAGGCGGTTGACCTGGCCCATGCCCACGCCGACCGTGGCGCCGTCGTGGGCCAGCAGCACGGCGTTGGACTTGGCCGCGCGCACGGCGCGCCACGCGAAGGCCAGGTCGGCCAGGACGGCCTCGTCGGCGGCGGGGCCGGCGGCGAGGGTCCAGGTGGCCGGGTCGTCGCCGTCCGCGTCCACCGCGTCCGCGATCTGCAGCAGCATGCCGCCGGAGACCTGCTTGGCCTCCACCGCGTCCCGCAGGAAGCCCTCGGGCAGGCTCAGCAGGCGCAGGTTCTTCTTGGCGGAGAGGATCTCCAGGGCCTCGGGTTCGAACGCCGGGGCCACGACGACCTCCGTGAACACGTCCTTCACCTGGGCGGCCATGGCGGCGGTGACGGGGCGGTTGGCCGCGATCACGCCGCCGAACGCGGAGACCGGATCGCACGCGTGGGCCTTGGCGTGCGCCTGCGCGATGTCCGTGCCCTCGTCCGTGACGGCCACGCCGCACGGGTTGGCGTGCTTGACGATCGCCACGGCCGGGACCGGGTGGTCGAAGGCGGCGCGCACCGCGGCGTCGGCGTCCACGTAGTTGTTGTAGCTCATCGGCTTGCCGTGCAGCAGCTCGGCCTGCGCGATGCCGGGGGCCGCCGAGGAGTCCAGGTACAGCGCCGCGGGCTGGTGCGGGTTCTCGCCGTAGCGCAGGATCTGCGCGCGCTCGAGGGAGAAGCCGGCGTAGGGCGGGAACACGGGGATCTCGTCGGCGTGGATGTCCTCGCCGAAGTGGGCGGCGGTCCAGGCGGCCACGGCGTTGTCGTACGCCGCGGTGTGGGCGAAGGCCAGGGCGGCCAGGCGCCGGCGGGCGCGCAGGTCGAAGCCGCCGGACTGGGCAGCCTGGACGACCTCGCCGTAGCGGGCCGGGTCCACGACGATCGCCACGGACGCGTGGTTCTTCGCGGCCGCGCGCACCATGGACGGCCCGCCGATGTCGATCTGCTCGACGACGGCGTCCTCCGCGGCGCCCGAGTTCACGGTGTCCACGAACGGGTAGAGGTTCACGACGACGAGGTCGAACGGCTCCACCTCGAGCTCGCGCAGCTGGGTCACGTGGTCCTCGCGACGACGGTCGGCCAGAATGCCCGCGTGCACGCGCGGGTGCAGCGTCTTCACGCGGCCGTCCAGGCACTCCTGGAACCCGGTGACCTCGGCGACCTCGGTGACGGGCACACCGGCGGCGGCGATGCGCTGGGCGGTGGAGCCGGTCGAGACGATCTGCACGCCCGCGGCGTGGAGCCCGGTGGCGAGCTCCTCGAGGCCGGTCTTGTCGTACACGGAGATCAGGGCCCGCTTCAGGGGCACCGTGTCCAGGACGGTGGTGGTGGGCTGGGCAGAGGTCACGAGGGGGCGCTCCTTCGAGGGGGTCCGGGTGTCCTCCAGCATAGGCCGGGCCGCATAATGGCCCAGGCCGCCTGGGCCAATAAGTCGTCCGGCATATGCTGGAGGACACCCGGACCCCCCGGAAGGATCGCCCCCCCGTGACTTCTGCCCAGCCAACCACAACCGCCCCGGAGACGGTGCACCTGGAGAGGGCCCCGATGCCCGCGTACGACAAGAACGCCGCCGAGGGACCGCCGCCAGGGCGCA